>PTKE01000001.1 GCA_002937585.1 Alphaproteobacteria bacterium MarineAlpha9_Bin6
AGCCAATCAAAACGCTTCCAGCTAGTTGGCACAATAAAGCGTCGAAACACAATTAATGCGATTGCAAGAACACCACCAGTCAACGCTACTGCGAGCAAAAACGAGGGCAGTCCCGGAAAGCCGAACCAAACTGCCGCCGCAGCCATTATTTTAACGTCGCCAGCACCAATCACATTCAACGAAAATAGAATTATCCCGACAAGAAGAACCAAACCCCCAGCACTGATATTTGAAATTATCTCCACTAAAGACCAATGTTCCCAGAACACGGCAGGGAAAAACAAAAATACGATAACAACTGATATATAATTAGGGATTTCAAAACTTACTAAGTCGCGAAATGCTCCATATAACAATATTACTAAAAATACACATGACAAAGTTTGATTCATATCAAATCAATAAAAATTGCATCTATTAAATAAATATTTACAGAAGGATAAACGTTACACATGAATTGATATATTACATACCAGACAGTGATTGAATTTTTTCGCGCTCATGAATGAGTAAACTTCTATTTTTTCGTTCCAATATTTTTTCTCGCGCCAACGTGCCAATCGCGGCTGCTACTTCCACTTCATCAACACCGGCCCAGGAAGCTATATCATTATGGTTCGGTAACGGTTCGATAATCCACACGTTGCCTCCACGCGGATCAGGTACCGCAAGCCGCAATAATTCCAGGTAAACACGTTGGCGGGGCTTCATGAGCGACAGAGTAGAAACTCGTTCGTTCATGGAAGAAATTACGTACGCGAGTTCATGAAGCAGCTGCAAAGAGATTTGGGGAAATTCGAGCAGCATTGCCAAAAATTTATCCCGAGGCATGGATCCAACAACCGTTTTTTCTATCGCAATCACACGTGCGGTGCGTTCTCTCGGACCAATAGCCGCAAGCTCCCCAAAATGATCCCCGGTTTTCTTTTCGGCTAACGTTACTTCACGATCCTCACCGATAAAGTTCATGATTCGCACCAAACCATCCGCAATGAAAAAGACCTCCCGGGACGGGTCATGACGATCTAATATCACTTCGTTTGGTTCAAATTGTAACCAACGACACTTTTTTTCGATCTCGTATAAATCGGTAGACGATATATCAGAAAAAAGCTTGATTTTAGCCAAGCCTCCTCTCAAGGGGTCAGTTTTCGCCTCCAGTTTTTGCCTAAGTTCCTCAACCAAACCTACTTCTCTCCTGAAGTTTGCAAGACATCTACTTCTCAGCGCTCTACATTAGCAACAAGGCACGGTCCTAGCCATTATCATGGGCCTAGAACGATAAATTGACCCTGACCTCGCTACCAATACGCGAATACACGCATTACAAGTTTTATACCACACCAGTAAGTCCCACACGATATCATTCAGCTGCTATAGAACAACTCGAAAAAGGCCGCCGAGCAGATGTACTAGGCAGCTTAAAAGATACAACCACCGCAACAGTTGCAAACCCCAACAAAGCTATAAACAGAGGATCCAAACACCTAAAACTTATTTTTTACTTTGGCCAATTAAGTAACTGGTGCCAGTGCGAAAAGCTTATCCAGAAACCAACCAACTTCATCGGGATCATCGACACGATAGTCCGCAGCCGTAGGGCGGGACTGCTTAGCGACCAAAACTGTAATGCCCTTCCCGGCCAAAGAATTAAAAGCCTCCTCATCAGTAACATCATCGCCAACATATATTGGCGTTGCTGGCCCGTCACGCTGAGTGAAAATCTCCGCCAGCCACATCACGGCCCGGCCTTTATGCCAGTCAATATCAGGGATAATCTCAATAACTTTCTTACCCTGGCTTGCACGAAATTTGGGAGCAGCAACAACCAATGCCATCACTGCATCTTCAAGGCCTTCCACATCCTCAGCGCGAACGGTCCGGTAATGGATGGCAACAGCCCAACGTTTGACTTTGACCACGACACCAGGCACAGCACTTACAGCTTCCTGTACCGACACACCAAGTGCAGCGACATCGACCGGCATGGCGGCGCCTTTAAATTTCGGCATTGATGGCAGAGCTGATTCCTCGACATCAAACCCATGACAACCGGCGTAAGTCAACTCCGGTAAGCCCACCAAGGAAGCGACGTCCATTCGATCGCGGCCTGATACGATGGTTACGGGAACACGAGTGGCTAGTCTGGAAAGTCGGCCGCGCATCTCTTCAGAAAGTTCAGCTAACTCAGGACGTTCATGCGCTCGCGTCAAAGTTCCATCGAAATCAAGGAACACGGTGAAACTGTGTCTCGCAAGATATTTTTCGAGCCCACCCCACGATTCCCTCAAAAGGCGACCCCTTGAAGCATTTGCGTTACGAGTTTCAAGCAAAGGCCTGTGACGCAAGCGATTCATCCTTTGTCGTCGGATTATGGAAAATTAGAGTGTCAACGAGAAACCGGCTAGAAGAAACACCTTTTACGTGCACACAAAACTAGAAGAAATCCACTCATACAAAATGCACCTTAGCTCGCAACCCTACGTGGCTGATCTACCATCTCTAAAGAATCCGTTTCAGTAATCCCAACCACTTCAGCAGAATCAAGAATCTCGCGCCAGGTTCTATCATCGATCGGAATGCCTGTCGCTCTCCGTTCAGCCATGGACCTACGTTCGGGATCACCAGGCACCATCACCGAATCAACGCCCAGGGCCGGTCTGGCGGATTTAACATAATCAGTTATGCCCGTTAATTCTGATTGAAAATAGTCAATATCCCCAAGCGCTGATGGTTTCAGGATAACGCTCAACATGTTATTATGAATCGTACCGCTATTTTGATTGGCGGGCACACAAGTTCCGCCATTAACTAGTGCACCGGCCAAGATTTCGGCGACCAAAGCAAGTCCTGAACCTTTATGATCACCGACAGGCAGGAGCGCTCCGATTTGCTCGCGAAACATTACTCCAGGATCTCGGGTCCGCTCTCCGTCGGAATTAATCAAACAATCCTCAGGCATCTCTTCGCCTTTATTGTAGGCAACCCGTACCTTGCCCATCGCAACTTTGCTAGTAGCCATATCCAGAATGATGGTCTTTCCGCCTGAAGGGGCTGGGATCGCAGTGCAATAGGGATTAGTTGAATAACGTCCCTCAGCACCGCCGTACGGTGCAACCAACGGTTGGTGACCGATAACATTTACATAGTGAATGGAAACCAGTCCAGCGTCTGCACACATTTCCCCCCAAGCACCGATCCGGCCCAAATGATAGGAATTTCGGAGCGCGACGATTGATACGCCTAGTTCCAAAGATCGGGCAATGCCAAGAGCCATAGCCTCACCACCGATAACCTGCCCATAGCCCATATTGCCGTGAAGTTGAAGAATGGGGCCATTATCGTGTTCGACTGAGACATGCGCGTTGACCGTGAGTGCTTCGTTCCGACAATTGTTTATGTAACGCGGAACCATGCCAACTCCATGGCTATCGTGACCAGTAAGATTCGCCTCGACTAGATTAGACGAAACTATGCCTGCTTCCTCGTTCTCTGATCCGGCCCGCTCGAACATCCTTCTAATCAGGTACTCAAGCTTCTCGGCACCAACAATAACCATTCATTACTCCCGATAATGGTTTTCCTGGCACATCCGGCACAGAACCGCACGCCCGATCTACGTTATTACTGTGGCCAAGCATTAAAACCCACAAGGCCGCATACGACTAATTGATTGCCGGATTAAATTTGACTTCGACAACCTATATCCAGCCCAAACACTACTGATTTTTTACGTGGCTTCAGCCCGTTTCGCTTCTGGCGAATGATCGAAGTAATTGTGGCTCAAGCTACGTTGGTTTTCGTATATAGAACCCTGATAAGGAGCTTTTGGAAACGGCATACGAATCGGAACCGGTTCAACCCTTGGTTCAATCGTTGGAGAGCCGCGCACCACGCGTTTATTAAACTCGTCAAAGTCACTTAAGGGTTCTACGCCGGCCATTGGCCATGCATCAGCCGCAGTATATTCGTACAGTAGGAGACGGCGTTGGCGGGCCGATCGATTCAGCTCGGAACCATGAATCAAACGCGCATGATGGATAGTCATTGAACCAGCTTTCCCAGTTAGAGCCACCACTTTGGAAAAGTCTATATCAACCGTAGTCGGATCGATTGCACCACAAAACGCTCCTTGTGAATGGTGGTCGTAGACAGGCCCCTTATGAGTTCCTGGTAATACCAGTAAGGGCCCATTATTTGAGTCCATGTCGTCAAGAGGTATGCCCACTGCAAGTACATCATCGTTAGTATGTGGATAGAATGCCCAATCTTGATGCCATTCGACTGGTGCACCAAACCCGGCTGATTTCATATTCACTTTGCCTCCCGCACGCAATCGAATATCGGGGCCGATGAGCGGTACCAACAAATCTGTTATGCAGGTCGCAGCACAAAGCTCAAGATAAAATTCGTGAGCTAAGTGAGGCCTCTTTATTCGGCGGATGGCAGGATTCTCCCCGCTATGGCCTGGCTCAAGATCGATAATGTCATTCGACTCTGTGAGGTCCGCAGCAGAAGCTGTAACCTCATCCGTAACTTCCCGCAGTTTAGTCAGAAGCGCCTTATCGAGTACATCCTCAACCACAATGTACCCTTCTTCGTGGTAAAATTCGACCTGCTGTTTACTTAACACGGAACCATCCCCAACACCCCGATTAGCATTTGGTAGCGCTTCAGAACTCTGCCGATCTGGCTGCACTTATAAGCGGACTCGAACGGTCTAACGGCCACCGAATACCTCCTTTTCCGCAGCAAAGTAGGGCTTTTTTCCACTACCTCGATAGAGAACTTGACCCGCCACTGAATTTGCTTTCGCATGAAACTTGAGCGCCTCTGGATCCATATCGGAAGCTGGAGTTGGTTCTGGAATGAAGTTACCAAACCGATCCTCACCACGCACGAGGGTCGCTGTGTCTTCGTTCGAATGAAGCTGCTGTATATGCGTAGGAATATATCGGATGGCGTAACCGATCCGTCGCTGCTTCGAAAGGTTGGGCGGCGAACCATGAATCAATCGAACATGATGTAATGATATTTCTCCCGCTTCCAACTCTATATCTACTGCCTGACTTTCATCCACATCCACTTCAACTTCCTGACCGCGAGTTAGCAGGTTGTGCTCTGCCGTAGTGTCAAAGTGAGGAACTTGATCCAATGTGTGCGTACCGGGGATTACCTGCATACATCCATTTTCTGACCGGCTTGGCGTGAAAGCGACCCAGGCAGTCACTTCTTCCGGTTTGCTTAAGCCCCAATAGGTAGAATCTTGATGCCACGACACATAACTTGGATCCTGCGCATCCTTGTTAAAGAAGCTCGATGCCCAACACAGAATATTGGGACCGATGACATCCTCTACGGAATCAAGAATACGCGGATGGCGGATTAATTTATTTAACCAAGTGATAAGGAGATGTGGTTTATAGCGCAGGGGTCCAGACAAAGCGCCGCCGCAATTAGCTTCCATAGAACAAAACTGAGCATAACATTCACCGGCATCACTGTCAGACATGACGCGCAAAGGGAACACGTAGCCATCCCGCCAAAATGCGGCAACTTGGTCCTCATTCAACCCTATTCCCATAGAGACACCCCTTAGTGTTTACACCACCCTTGCACCAACTTAACCATATCCCACTGTAGTTTAGTAATCCAAAGTTACTTTCTTATTGAACTTCCGATTTTAAGAGATACCAAATAGTTCGCACAAAGAATTATATTTTGTTACCAAGTCACCCGCTCAACAGTTTTGCCCTGAAACCAAAGCATCGCTCATGACAATTTTACGTGGTCGCCAATTTCTTCACACACCTGGGCCTACCAACATGCCCGACAGAATCCTGCGGGCAATGGATCGGCCAGCAATTGATCACCGCAGCTCCGAATTTAAACGCCTTGCCAGTGAATGTTTTGACGGCTTAAGGGGCGTATTCAAGACAAAGCATCCTGTTTTAGTATTTCCCTCTTCTGGCCATGGAGCCTGGGAAGCCGCTTTGGTCAACACTTGTTCTGCTGGTGATACGGTACTAATGGCAGAGACCGGCGCTTTCTCCGACATGTGGAAGAAAATGGCCGTAGCGCTGGGGCTTGCAGTTGAGTATTTACCAGGAGATTGGAGACATGGGGCCAACCCAGATGCTGTTTATGATCGCCTTGCCGAAGACCGTGCCCACAACATCCGCGCAGTCGCGATCGTACACAACGAAACTTCAACCGGGGTGACCACACGACTCTCCGAAGTCCGTGAGGCAATAGACCGAGCGAATCACCCCGCCCTATTTTTAGTTGATACTATATCCTCTCTCGCATCCATGGAGTTCTGCATGGATGAGTGGAAGGTGGACGTAGCAGTTGGCGGTTCGCAAAAAGGTCTGATGTTGCCTCCCGGTCTAAGCTTTAATGGTGTTAACAAAAAAGCATTGCTGTCTGCACGATCAAGCCGAATGCCACGCCGGTATTGGGACTGGAATGCTTTTATGCCAGACGGGAAGACACCGGGCTTTTTGTCCACTCCGTCAATTAATATGTTTTTTGGACTTCATGAAGCACTGATTATGCTGAATGAGGAAGGACTCGATAGGGTCTTTGCTCGACACGCCAGGCTGGCAGGGGCCGTTCGTCAAGCCGTTTCCCATTGGGGAAGAGAAGGGGCCGTCGAATTACTATCGAGGGATCCGCGCGAGCACTCAAATTCGGTTTCGGCAATTCTCATGGCTGACAGATATAACGCAGACGACCTGCGTGCAGCCTGCATCAAACACACCAATGTGGCACTAGCTGCCGGTTTAGACCGCTTTTCTGGTAAGGTGTTCCGGATTGGCCATCTCGGTGATCTGAACGAACCGATGATCCTAGGCACCTTGAGCGCCATCGAGATGACGCTCAAAAAAACTGGGGTCGCCTACCGCCCCGGCGGAACCACAGCCGCCATCGATTATTTGGCCTGATCAATTTGATTGGACCCGACCATCGCCGCGAATTGATCAATTAATCGAGGGGCAACACACGGTCTGGAGCATGGCTGATGAAAGTCGCAATTTTCCAACCATCTTCAGCCTTCCGCAGCACATAGGTGCTACCCGTTTCGGCAATAATACCGCCATCCCCATTATAACGTATGGCCGAAGTGCTAGCGACCACGAGACCCGAGTTGAGTTCTTTTATCCGCAACTTAGTCCAATTGCTGTACGCATAATCCATCTCAGTAAGCTTGCTCTGGATCGATTGTACGTAGCGGACGATGTCGAGGTTCCTATTCATCGCCACTACACCGGTATCGAACACCGCCAACATTGGGATATGGAAAAAGGGGACCATCTCTTCAGCACTTTTACTGGCAAATGAGGCAGTATATGACTCGAGCATGGCGGAAGCCTCTTTTTCAGCCGACGAGAGTTCTTCCGCTCGTGCATCGTCAGTCCAAGCCGCAGCAACCAAAACTAGGGTAGCAAGTAGACGCTGGAAACAGATACTCATAAACCGCCGCCTTTACGATTCGATGTTGATTAGCACAACCTTAGCAGGCATCACCGAATTCTCATAAACTCCCAGAAAACAGCGAGTGAGCTATGATCCCAAACGAATATTCCTATGGAACACAATGCTAGCTATGGAAACTCTTTTCAGACTCACGGCGCGCGAAGCAGTATCCAGGCTAAAAAATGGCGAAGTCTCGCCCATAGAACTGATCGACGCCGCTGAAGAACGAATTAGAAAAACTGATGCAAAGATCAACGCATTACCAACACTGTGCTTTGATCGCGCGCGCACCAATGCGCGTCGCCTCATTGAAAAACCTATTAAGGATGCCCCACCGCAATATCTTCACGGCCTTCCCATCGCAGTTAAGGATTTGGTTGAGGTATCTGGAGTGCGTACGACGTGGGGATCACCGATCCATGCTGAACACATTTCTACCCACTCTGACTACCTAGTCGAACGCTTGGAGGCCAATGGCGCTATCGTAATTGGCAAATCGAATACACCCGAGTTCGGCGCCGGTTCGCACACGTTCAACGAGGTCTTTGGCCACACTCATAATCCATGGAACACAAGCTTATCAGCTGGGGGCTCATCAGGCGGAGCTGCGGCCGCTTTGGCAGCGGGACAAGTCTGGTTAGCCACTGGAAGTGATCTAGGCGGTAGCCTGCGAAACCCAGCAAGCTTCTGTTCATTAGTTGGATTACGACCGAGCCCAGGCCGCATCGCCCACGGGCCTACTTCTCTGCCCTTTAACGACCTTTCAGTAGATGGACCGATGGGGCGAAATATTGGCGACGTAGCGCTCATGCTGGACGCGCAGGTTGGACGGGATCCACGCGACCCGTTGTCCCTTCCTGCGCCAGAGACATCTTTCCTAACGGCAGCCGACCAACCACTGTTACCCAAACGGGTCGGCTTCAGCCCTGATCTCGGATTCTTGCCGGTAGAAAACGACGTGAAGGATCTTTGCGCGCAAGCTGCGCAATTTTTTGCTGACATGGGCGTAATCGTCGAGGAAGCCTGTATTGATTTCACAGGTGCAGATGAAATTTTCCACGTTCTACGAGGCCAGTTATTTGCGGCCGGCCGAGCTAGCCTTCTAGATTACCGGGACCAACTCAAACCCGAAGTCATTTGGAATATTGAGGCAGGCCTAAAAATGTCGGCGACAGATATAGCGCACGCGACCCATGCTCGGGGCGCACTTTACCAACGTACATTGGAGTTCTTTGATAAATACGACCTATTGCTTTGTCCCGCTGCCGCAGTACCACCATTCGACGGTCATTCCCGTTACCCGACTGAGATCGCCGGTGTGAAACAAGAGCGTTATATAGACTGGCTCATGATCTGTGGCGCTATTAGTCTCACGACCTGCCCAGCAGCATCTGTTCCGTGCGGATTTACCAACGATAAGCGACCAGTGGGATTGCAAATAGTGGCGCCACCTCGGGAGGAAGCCGCGTTAATTTCAGCCTGCTCCTTATACGAGCAGACCCAACCTTACGCCAACATGTTGCCCATCGATCCGATTGAGCCCGTTTGAGGTAAAAACACATGGGAGAGAATGTCGTAGTTTCCACTACCGATGGTCCTTACACTGCCTACATAGCTTATCCACGCGCGGGAACAGCACCAGGTCTTCTCGTGCTACCTGAAATATACAACTCGAATGACCATATCCGGAGTGTCGCCGACCACTTTGCAGCAGAGGGATTTACAGCATTAGCACCTGATGTGTTCTGGCGGCTCCAAGCCAATCAGTATTTCCCTTATACAGATGCGGGCCAAGCACAAGCACGTGCATTTAACCAGCGACTCAACGTCGATCAATTAATCGTGGATCTTGGGAACGCAGTGCAATTGCTGCGCGCAAACCCAAACAGCTCGGGACTAGTTGGATCAGTAGGATTTTGCTTAGGCGGCAAGCTTTCCTACCTGTGTGCTGCGCGGCTAGGGGTGGACGCCGCGGTGAGCTATTACGGTGTGAAGATCGAGGATTATTTGGAAGAAGCTGATAATGTTGCGTGCCCAATGGTGCTGCACTTTGCCGGCAATGATCCAAGGGTCCCTCCCCTAGCGCGAGCTAAAATCGAACACAAATTTGCTGGACGAGAGGAAGTGGATACTTACCTCTACCCGGATGCCGAACATGGTTTTAATCGTATTGGATATCCACCTTACCATGAGTCATCAGCAGCGCTTGCCTGGCAACGCACACTAGAACTGTTTCAACGCATTTTGTGCGGACAAGAAATGTAACTTCTTTACTGAACAAGAATTCCCCATGCGCGCACAGCAATTTTTTAATCTTGCGAATTATTCGCTAATGACAGTGTCATCACACTGCGTTAGCTACTTGCATTGCATCCCACATATTTCAAATTCTTCAAATCGAAAAACTTTTTCCTACGATTGAAAATAGCAATAAATTCTATCATGCTTGATTAACGCCCTAAGGACTGGAACCACTGTGATGCTGCCCCGTCCCATATTTACGGAAGAACACAACATTTTTCGCGATTCCGTGCGCCGCTTTGTGGAAAGAGAAATCGTACCCCACCACGATGAATGGGAAAAAAATGGGCTGGTGTCACGAGATGCTTGGCTTAAAGCTGGGCAAGCAGGCCTTCTATGCTGCACCGTGCCAGAATCCTATGGTGGACCTGGTGGAGATTTTTTGCACTCCACCATTGTTATAGAAGAACTCGCACGGGCAGGCGCTTCCGGACCAGGTTTTTCGCTGCACACCGATATAACCACACCCTATATAATGAGCTACGGCTCGGAAGACCAGAAAAGGCGTTGGGTGCCTCGAATGGTAACAGGTGAGGTGATCACCGCAATCGCCATGACGGAACCGGAAACCGGCAGTGATCTACAAGCAGTCAAGACATCTGCAATCCCGGACGGTAATGAACTCCTGATAAATGGTCAGAAAACTTTTATTACCAATGGGCAGAACGCAGATCTGATTATCGTTGTCGCTAAAACTGAACCTAGTCAGGGTGCACACGGTACTAGTCTTGTGCTCGTAGAAACCGACCGGGAAGGTTTCAGTCGTGGCCGCAACCTGGAAAAAGTTGGCATGAAAGCCCAGGACACTTCGGAACTGTTTTTCGATAATGTTCGGGTGCCACGCACTAATCTGCTCGGCGAAGAAGGTGGGGGCTTCAAACAACTGATGCAGGAATTGCCGCAAGAACGGTTACTTATTGCAATCGGAGCAGTAGCCTCTTGCGAGGCGGCACTCGACTGGACAGTAGCTTATACCCGCGATCGGAAAGCATTTGGAAAGCCAATCGCAGAATTTCAAAACACCCGGTTCAAGCTAGCCGAAATCAAAACCGACGTGACGGCTGCGCGTGCTTTTCTGGATCGATGCTTGGAACTACACATCGGGGGCGAGCTCGACGCCACCACTGGAGCAATGATCAAGCTCTGGACAACTGAACTTCAAGGACGTGTGCTCGACCAGTGCGTGCAATTGCATGGCGGATATGGCTACATGTGGGAATTCCCAATAGCCCGGGCTTGGGTCGATGCACGAGTGCAACGCATCTATGGTGGCACCTCGGAAATAATGAAAGAATTGATAAGCCGATCCTTGTGACTGGCGTGATCGGAGGGGAACAGGCGCTATGACTGACGCTTATATTTATGATGCAGTGCGAACTCCGCGGGGACGTGGCAAAAAAGATGGAGCACTCCACGAGGTCACGCCAATCCGTCTGGCGGCCGGCGTTCTGAGAGCACTTAGTGAACGAAACCAGCTCGATACGGCGGAAGTAGATGACGTAGTACTAGGTTGCGTCGAGCCAATCGGAGATCAGGGTGCTGACATAGCGCGATTGGCAGTACTTTACGCAGATTACGACCAATCGGTTTCCGGTGTCCAAATTAATCGATTCTGTGCATCGGGACTGGAAGCGGTAAACATGGCCTCGGGCCAAATCATGTCTGGCCAGGCCGACCTTTCAATTGGCGGCGGCGTAGAATCGATGTCTCGTGTTCCGATGTATGCCGGTGGTGGAGCCTGGCCAGTTGATCCAGATGTCGCCTTCAAAACATATTTTATTCCCCAAGGCATATCTGCTGACCTTGTGGCAACCAAGTACGGCTATAGCAGGGATGACGTTGACTCCTACGCAGTTGAATCGCAGCGCCGCGCGGCAGCCGCGTGGGAATTGGGACACTTCAGCAAGTCGGTGGCCCCGGTCGAAGATCAGAACGGGCTTACCATACTCGATCGCGACGAACACTTGCGACCCAGCACTACCATGCAGAGTTTAGCTGCATTAGATCCATCATTTGAGAAACACGGCGCTGAGGCCGGTTTCGACGATGTAGCCATTCAACGTTATCCAGAAGTCGAGCGAATTAATCACGTTCACCATGCCGGCAACTCATCCGGTATCGTTGACGGCGCTGCCGCTGTTCTTGTTGGTAATAAGGAAATCGGTGACCGTTTGGACCTTAAACCACGAGCACGTATTAAATCTTTTGCTTCCATCGGCACCGAACCCTCAATCATGCTAACCGGGCCAAGCCACGCCAGTGAGAAGGCGCTAAAGCGCGCTGGTATGAATTCCAAAGACATTGATCTATATGAACTCAACGAAGCGTTCGCCGCCGTGGTTCTACGATATATGGAAAAACTTGATATCGAACATGACAAGATCAATGTTAATGGCGGCGCGATCGCCATGGGTCACCCGCTAGGTGCAACTGGCGCAATGATCCTGGGGACACTCCTCGATGAGATGGAGAGGCGTAACCTGGAAACAGGCCTAGCAACCCTCTGCGTCGGTGCGGGAATGGGCACCGCTACAGTTATTGAGCGAACGTAAAGCAATAGCCACTGAATCCAGGCAAGAACGGTGTCAGACACCAGCGAAGCCCGGGCATAGGTTCGGGCTTCATGTGTTTTGGGTGAGGAAAACTCAATGATCAACTACGAGGTCAGCGACGGAATTGCAACGATCACCTGGGATATGGATCGGCCACAAAACGTGATCAATGCGGAGTCATATCCGGCATTCTCCGAAGCAATAAACAGAGCTTTGCAAGATCAATCTGTCACAGGAGTTATCATTACCTCCGGGAAGCGGGATTTTCACGCAGGAGCAGACCTGCATGCACTAATGCGCCTATCTGACGCCCAACAGGTGATGGAGTTCTGTGCCCAGTGGCACGAAGTCAATCGAAAAATTGAAACCGGCGGTAAACCTTTTGTTGCAGCGATCAACGGCTCTGCCCTCGGTGGTGGTTACGAACTATGCCTTTCCTGCCATCATCGAATCGCATCGAACCACACCGGCCTCAGGATAGGCTTTCCGGAAATCAAACTCGGTTTATTTCCAGGTGGGGGTGGCACTCAACGTCTTCCCCGCATGATTGGTCTGCGGGCCGCAGCAAAAATTTTACTCGAAGGGCAATTATTCGATGCAAAAACAGCCTTCGATCGTGATCTAATTGACGGAATTGCGACAGCGGACGGCTTGATCGACGCAGCCCGCGCTTGGCTTATGAGTGACGCCGCTGATTCAGAAAAACCTTGGGACAAACACGGCTTTAAAATTCCTGGTGGAGACGTATGGAGCCAAGTCGGGATGCAGAGCTTTACAGCAGGAAATGCCTTGTTACATGCCAAGACCAAAGGCAATTACCCGGCACACCAAGCAATCATGTCATGCCTGTATGAGGGACTACAGGTGCCAATCGATCTTGGTCTCCAAATAGAATCACGCTGGTTCGCAAACGTTCTTTTGGGGAACGTCGCGAAAAACATGATCCGAACCTTTTTCTTTCACATGAAAGATGCGAACAAACTGGTTAGCCGACCAAGGGGCAATCCCGTAACCACCTTCCAAACGGTTGGCATACTTGGTGCAGGCATGATGGGTGCTGGAATAGCCCATGCTGCTGTTACTGCAGGACTCGACGTGACACTTCTGGACACAACCCTCGATCGCGCAAAGCGCGGAAAGGATTATTGCCAATCTTTGTTCTCCGACCAAATTAAACACGGGCATATATCCGAACAAAATGCCAAAGCGATGCTGAAAAAACTTAACCCGACGACCGACTTCGCCGATTTCGCAGACGCCCAATTGATTATCGAAGCGGTTTTCGAAGACCGAGACGTAAAGGGCGATGTTACCCGCAAAACCGAGGCAATAATTAAACCCGAAGTAGTATTCGCCTCCAACACCTCGACCCTACCAATAACGAGCCTCGCTGAAACGAGTCAGCGCCCTGCTAATTTTATTGGCCTTCACTTTTTCTCCCCGGTCCACCGCATGAAGCTAGTTGAAATCATTCGTGGCAAAGAAACATCGGATTCGTCCCTCGCGTTGGCCATGGATTTCGTCAAACTCATCGGAAAAACCCCGATTGTAGTCAACGATAGCCGCGGCTTCTATACGAGTCGCGTATTTAGCACCTACGTCCAGGAAGGAATGGCGTTGTTGGCAGAAGGCGTAGTACCAGCGCTCATAGAGAATGCTGGGCGCCTTGCCGGCATGCCCTTGGGACCACTCGCAGTCGCAGACGAGGTATCCCTTGAACTTATTTACAGAGTCTCGCTGCAAACCAAGGCCGACCTAGGTGACGTATATATGGATCCACCAGGGATACATGTGATCAAACAGATGGTTAAAGAGCTCGGACGACTTGGGAAGAAGACCAGTAAAGGATTCTACGACTATCCGTCGGAGGCACCTAAGCACCTATGGCCTGGGCTTGCGGACCGATTCCCTCAAAATCTCAGTGAGGAACAGCCCAGTGTTGAATTGGTCAAGAAACGGCTCCTTTACATTCAGGCTATCGAAACTGTGCATTGTCTTGACGAGAATGTCGTAACCACTCCCGCAGATGCCGATATTGGATCAGTTCTGGGTTGGGGCTTCGCCCCCCACACGGGTGGTGTTGTATCCATGGTTGACACAATTGGTGTTGCTACTTTCGTTGCCGAGTGCGACCTGCTAGCCCAACAATTTGGCGTACGTTTTACTCCAACTGCTGGTCTCCGTGAACGTGCCCAAAACGACCAGCGTTTTTATTCTCCTCTAATTGACGCCGCATAGTCCGACAGGCCACGGTTATCCAATTTTACGGCAACGCATGCAGAGAATTTAGATCGAACGGGCGAACACGACCATAAACGCCGTATGAAGCAGGCGGTCCCGCCTACTCTCCCTCCTTCGAGACGAAGTGCCCACCGGCTTTTTTCGCTTTCTCAAGCCAATATTGGCCCTTATAGGGGTCGCGCAGCACTCCGGTTCCACGCGCATACATCTTTCCGAGCATCCACTGCGCCTTGGCATCACCGGCCTCAGCAGCGAGCTCGTACCACTCCGCGGCGCGGGCGTAATTTAGTGGCACCGCAATACCATGAAATGACATCTCTGCAAGCCGGTATTGTGATGGAATATGATCCTGCTCCGCAGCCTGAAGATAATAGCTCCATGCCAGGGTAGCATTTTGAACCACACCATCTCCAACCTCGTGAGCTTGTCCCTTTTCATAAAGCTGTTCGGAGGTTAGTTGGGTAGTTGGCGAGGACGATTCGGAAATAGGAGACTCGACAATTATGTCAGACGACGAATCTTTAACGTCCGTGGGTCCGTTCTCATTTGCGATGACTCCATCAACAGGCAAGTCGATTGCATCGGGCTGTACGCTCTTGACGTCGGCATCTGTTTCTGGAGCTTGTGCCTGTGCGGCCCCATCCAATTCTTCCTCAAGCGAATCACACCCCTCACAGGCGTTCTGTTCCTTCAATTGTTTGAGGTCGGTCTCATCAACCGCGACGGCGGATCCACTATCAAACAGAACAAATGTTACCAGCAGAAAAACTACACCTCTTCCAAGTTTTTGCATTGTCTTGTGAACTGTTTTGTCTGCCGACGGCCGCCATGCCGTAACCATGGCCAACGAACAGATCAAATCACCTCTGGCTCGCCACCATATGCCGGCCATCATCAACCTCGCTCACGCTGTGGCATCACTCTCCAGACAAAACTGTTTGGAAAATGATCACTTCTCGAGTCCGCAACATAACAAATCACACCATCAAATAGAGCATTACGAGACCGTGGGCAGAACGTGACCGGAAAACTCTTTCCGTAACTTTGTCTTGAGCACTTTCCCGGTCGGAGTATGGGGCAATTCCGGGACGAATACGACATCGTCCGGTGTCCACCACTTCGCGACCTTCCCTACAAAAAACTTGAGTAGTTCTTCTGGCGTTACAGTACTGCCGGACTCCCGGACCACAACCAACAACGGACGCTCATCCCATTTCGGGTGAAACACACCGATTACAGCACATTCAGCAACCCCTTCATGCTCCATCGCAACATTCTCAAGCTCGATGGAGCCGATCCATTCGCCTCCCGACTTGATCACATCCTTCGCTCTATCAGTGATTTGCATATAGCCTTCGGAATCCAGTGTCGCGACATCCCCGGTTGGGAACCAACCGTCAGGGTCTAGTACCTCGCCGCCTTCATCCTTGAAGTAACGACTGGCAATCCACGGACCACGAACCATCAAATTACCGAAGGCGACGCCATCGCGTGGCAACTCCAACCCGTTGTCATCGACGATTTTCATCTCCACGCCGTAAATGCCTCTGCCCTGCTTCTCCTGCAGCTTGTATTGCTCTTCCTTAGGCAACGAAAGCGAATCCTTCTTCAACACGCCGGTGGTGCCCAATGGGCTCATTTCAGTCATTCCCCAAGCGTGGCATACCTGCACCCCGTATTCCTCTTGCAGTGTGCGAACCATGATCGGGGGCGCAGCCGTGCCGCCAATCGCTACCCGCTCTAACGTCCCAAGTTTTTTGCCAGTCTTCTTGAGATATTGGAGAATTCCCAGCCACACAGTCGGAACCGCAGCACTTACCGTGATATCCTCATTCTCAATCAGTTCAACCAGCGATTCACCATCCAGATGCGGACCAGGAAACACCATCTTAGCGCCGCTCATGGGAGCAGCATACGGTGTGCCCCAAGCATTGGCGTGAAACATGGGCACTATCACCAACAGGCTATCTTTGTTGCAAATACCGAGCGTGTCGACAGAGGAAACACACCAACTATGGAGCACAGTAGAACGATGACTGTACAGAACACCCTTCGGATTCCCCGTAGTGCCGGAGGTATAGCAAAGAGACGATGCTGTATTTTCATCAAATGATGGCCACGCATAGTGGTCTTCATGACCGGCAATGAGGGTCTCATAACAGTGAATGTTGTCGAGTGTCGTTTCAAACATTTCCTCTTTGGCACACATTACAATAACGCCCTTCACCCCTTTAAGGCTTGGCGACAATTGTTCGACAAGTTCGATAAAGGACGAATCTATGAATAAGAATTTATCCTCCGCGTGATTGATGATGTAGATCAGCTGCTCAGTAAACAAACGAGGGTTTACGGTGTGGCAAATACAACCAATTCCCGATGTCGCGTAATAAACCTCAAGATGACGAAAGCTATTCCAGGCAATTGTGCCGATTCTATCTCCCGGCTCAGCTCCCAGCGACTCCAGCGCATGAGCAAGCCGCTGTGTTCTTTTATAAAGAGCCGAGTAGGTAATCCGATGAATATTCTTGTCGATCGTCCGGGTGACGATCTCCCGCTCCCCGTGATATTGCGCTGAGTATTGGATCAGTGACGAAATCAAAAGGGGCTGATCTTGGATTAAAGCCTTAAGCAGCGGCATCGGTCAGAACTCCATAAAAACGGAAGGTCGCATTGAATTCGTGACGTCACTCTGACGGGATCACATGAGACCAAACTAGTCTAGACATTAAGTGTCAAACTGTCGCCACTGCGGAGACAGGTGAACCAGCAGCACCAAGCAACCCTAGAATAATGTATGGAAGAAAACGCTTACGTAAAACGAGCTTCGACCAAGCCTAAGGTATCGAACTGTGCAATCGCAATGTCGCCGGCTTTGGCCCATCCGAGTTCGTCACAACAACTACCCGTGGTGACAAAATCGCCAGAGACTAGTCCGTCTCCGCGCCGGGAACGATCATTGGCTAGCCAGACCAACGAATCAAGCGGATCACCGAACGCATTCGCACCAACGCCGGTACTTATCATTTCTCCATTTATGACCAATTTTACAGCGATGCCCTGCCGATCGATGCCACGCCAATCTGCAATCCCACTTCCAACGACAAACCCGGCGTGCGCACCATTATCGGCAACAATCTGAAAAATGCCGGCCTTCAAACCACTAGTATAGCGGGTATCAACCACTTCAATTGCAGGGTGCAAACTACGTACGGCATCCGCCACTTCATCACGGGCATAGACGGGGCCTGCAGGTAAATCATGACCCAGGCAAAAAGCTACTTCCACCTCCACACCCGGTGTGAACAGATCTGCCATCGATAACTCTCCAGCACTATCCAAAATGCTAGCTTTAAACATTCTCCCGGCGAACGGTTCATTCGTTCCCAACATTGTTTGCGCTTTGACACTCGTCGCACCAACTTTCCAACCTCCGACTTGTAAGCCCAGGCGATTGATCAGAGCATCTTGCACTTGATATGAGTCTTCGATTGTCTCCGGCCGGCATTCCACCGGCAGCGTTTCGAGACGCTGATGACTAGCGCGGGCGCCGACCAAAAGCTTAACCGCCTGCTCAATAAATGAATTATCCATGACCTCCCCCGCGAGTTCCAAAATGGACCCTATTGATACCCAAGTCACTGGTATGAGCAAACCGGTTTCTAATTTGAGCATGCCCCGCCGGATCTCTATAGATCAACTTAATGCAAGCACCTGATCTAACCCTTCTTATCCGTCGTACTAGGTATGGACACCATCAATCGCACGTGGTACCTGTCGGGCGCTTGGCACACTAAATGTGCGTGGGGAAAGAGTGGCTAGAAAGCAACCAGCCGGTGGTTCAACGTGTCCCTGAAGCCAGCACTAAGATGACTGCAAAGTACGATAACACTTATATAAATTACTGCGGATTTGGTGGCACCTAGTAAAGGACTGTGGTTATATGCGCTTGGGCTGCCTAAGGGTCTCGGATTGTTCCTTGAATGAGGTAGTTGGCAGATTCGTTGGCGGCCATTTTCAAGCGCTTTTGGCAAACAGTAAACGCCATAATTGGATGACATAATTGATGGAAGGTAGCTTACGCAGCTCGGACACGCCGCCGAAGGGCGGGCGCGAGAGTCGCGATTCTGTAGTTATCCGATTCGCAGGCGACTCTGGTGACGGCATGCAACTCACCGGTAGCCAATTTGCTCTGTCGAGCGCGATTGTTGGGAATGACCTCTCAACTTTCCCTGACTTCCCTGCAGAAATTAGAGCTCCTGCTGGATCCACCTTCGGTGTATCCGCATTTCAGGTCCACTTTTCGGCACAGAACATTCTAACTCCTGGGGACGAGCCCGAAGTCCTCGTTGCAATGAACCCGGCGGCACTGAAGACGAACCTAGCCGACCTAGATCCTGGTGGAATGATTGTCATCGACCGAGATTCCTTCAGCGATAAAAATCTCCGTAAGGCACGTTACGAGGAAAACCCACTAGAAGATCAATCCCTCGAGGGCTATCGCGTTCTTGCCTTGGATATGTCGCGCCTGACCCAAGCTGCAGTCAAACCGTTCGGCCTTAGTCAAAAAGAATCACTCCGATGCAAAAACATGTGGGCGTTAGGCCTGATGATGTGGATGTATGATCGTGATCGGAAACCCACGATCGACTGGTTGCGGGAGAAATTCGCAAATCGCTCGGAGATCGCCGAAGCCAACGTCGCCGCTCTAAATGCAGGCCACGCCTTCGGGGAAACCGCAGAGCTACCAAATCTCGGTTATGGCTATTCCGTCCCGCGTGCCGAGATCGCACCCGGCGAATACCGCGCTGTCACCGGCAGCGAGACATTGGCATGGGGTCTTGCAGTCGGGGCACAACTGGCGGATTTAAAGTTAGTATTTGCATCGTACCCTATAACCCCAGCTTCTAACATTCTTCATATTTTAGCGGGATTAAAGGCCCAAGGTGTCGTAACATTTCAGGCAGAAGACGAAATTGCAGCTGTATGCGCCGCGATCGGTGCATCTTATGCTGGGTCCATAGGTGTGACCTCAAGTGCCGGGCCTGGCGTCGCACTGAAAACTGAGGCAATCGGCCTAGCTGTAGTAGCAGAACTGCCACTAGTTGTGGTCAACTCTCAGAGGTCGGGCCCCTCAACTGGTATGCCAACAAAAGCGGAACAATCCGATCTATTTCAGGCAGTTCATGGTCGGAATGCGGACACTCCATTGGTTGTACTTGCGGCTCATTCGCCGGCAAACTGTTTTGAAACGGCCATTGAGTCAATTCGCTTGGCAACCAAATACATGACCCCAGTCATGTTATTAACAGACGGCTATTTAGCCAATGCCTCCGAGCCCTGGCTTATTCCTAATATCGAGAAACTGAATACGTTTCCCGTTGAATTCCACACCAACCCGGATGGATTTCATCCATTCATGCGCGATAACGAGACACTCGCGCGTGCATGGGCGATTCCCGGCACCCCCGGCCTTGAACACCGCATTGGTGGTCTAGAGAAAGACTACGCTACCAGCAATATTTCGTACGATCCTGCAAACCACCAACGCATGACCGAGGTTCGCGCAGAAAAGATCTCCGGAATCGCCAATGAGATCCCGTTACAGGAGGTCGCCTACGGCCCGAAGCAAGGGCCCTTAGCAGTTGTCGGGTGGGGCTCGACATTTGGCGCAATCGAGGAGGCGGTGCATGCAGCTGCCGAGGAAGGGCTCGAGGTCGCACACATTCACATCAACTACCTCAATCCCATGCCCAAAAACATGGGTGGCCTGCTTGCCGGCTATAAAGATATCTTGGTGCCTGAAATGAACTCCGGCCAGTTGGTTAAGCTGTTAAGAAGTGCTTATCTATTACCAGCAGAAGGTCTCAATAAGGTTACGGGCCAACCGTTCAAGGTAAAGGAAATTTTGATAGCAATTCGCACCAAGCTTGGAAATTGTAAATGACAGTCACGACAAAGATTGAAAACTTAAAGCCGACCGACTTCGCCTCTGACCAGGAGGTCCGGTGGTGCCCAGGATGCGGTGATTATGCAATTCTAAAAGCGGTCCAACGAACCCTTTCTGAGGAAGGTGCACAACGCGAGAATACGGTTTTTGTTTCAGGGATCGGCTGCTCATCCCGTCTGCCATACTACATGTCGACTTATGGTTTTCATACTATCCACGGCCGTGCGCCAGCCTTTGCTACAGGGATAAAACTTACTAACCCTTCTCTTGACGTATGGGTCATCACTGGTGACGGCGATGGCCTGAGCATTGGTGGGAATCACCTCATGCATGCGCTTCGCCGCAATGTGAATTTTCAAATACTGCTCTTTAATAATGAGACATATGGCCTGACAAAGGGTCAGTATTCGCCAACTTCAAGGCCAGGCACTCGTTCACCGTCATCGCCCTCTGGCTCAATCGATTTCCCATTTATGCCATGCGTTCTTGCACTTGGTGCTGGCGCAAATTTTGTAGCGCGAGGCGTTGACACGGCAGTCAAGGATCTAACGGAAACTTTTAAACGTGCACGTGCTTTTCCAGGAACAGCATTCGTCGAGATTTTCCAGAATTGCATTGTTTATAATGACAAAGTTTTCGCGAACTTTACCGACCGGGATGTATCGTTGGATCTACAAGTGGTCGCTACACACGGTATGCCGTTGATGTTTGGTGCTGAGAAAAACAGAGGTTTGCGCTTTGATCCCACGCGTGTCCAGATTGAAGTTGTGGTGATTGGTGAGAATGGTGTAACCAAGGACGACATATTGGTTCATGACGAAACCAACCGAACGCTGGCAGCACTTTTGGCAGCGATGGAACCACCAAATCACCCGATGGCTATCGGAGTTCTATACAGTAATCAGGTCGATACCTATGAGTCCCAGGTATACGGTCAAATTGCGGCAGCCCGAAACGGCGGAGCAGACTTAAATGACGTGATCCGACGTGGTCATACCTGGAGGGTAGAAGGCTAACTTTTGGCTAATCCCTTAAAGGCAAAATCACGACGTAGGATAAACACAACACAGTTGCTCTTTTGGTCATGCATTACCCTACCCGGTAACGGTCGACGAATTCCTGATTGATAGTCACCCCAAGGCCGGGCCTGCGCGGTATATCGATAAATCCATCCTCAACAAGGAAATCCTCCTCGGCAAGTTCATGCAACATTGGATTAGCGCCGAGAGAGTATTCGACGATGAAACCAGTCGAAGCAACCGCAGCCAAATGCAAGCCAGAGGCAAAAGTAAGTGCCCCACCCCACAAATGTGGCGCAAGCCTAATTTGATAGGCACTTGCCAAAGCCTCGATCTTGATACCTTCGGATATTCCACCTGCGATTGACAAATCAGGCTGAAAAATGTCCGCAGCCCGTCTCTCCGCAAGATCGCGAAATGCAAATCGGGTGAACTCGCTTTCACCCGTAGCAATCGGTATATCAGTCGATGCGCGGACCTCAGCCAGACCCGCTTTGTCATCAGCCGTGACAGGTTCTTCAAGCCAGCCAATATCACAATCCGCAACCCTGCGGCAAAAGCGTTTAGCCTCGCTTACATCAAAGGTGCCATGAGCGTCGCACATAATCGCTATATCCTCACCCAACCCAGCGCGTGCAGCGTGAACCCGCTTGATAGAATGAGCGAGCGTGCCATCACCAGATCCAACCCGCATCTTCACTGCCTTAAAGTTCCCTTGCTCTATAAAGCCATGCAACTCGTCGGCAATGCGATCTACGGGAGCCCAACCACCCGAGGCGTACGCAGGCATCCGTGCATGACGTGTCCCGCCGAGTAGTTGCCAAACCGGCTCCCCGAGTGATTTCCCGAGAATGTCCCACAGCGCCATGTCAATGCCACTAATCGCGGAGACAGTGATGCCCCGACGGCCTAAAACAGGAAAAACGTGGCCGCGCTCGATCGCATAGTGGGCACGAACGCCGTTATACATTACATCCCATAAACGAGAGATATCCCTTGCGTCCTCTCCCAAAAGCTGTGGACCAAGTTCCTGCTCAATTAAGGCACACAAAGCGTGGTTGGTGCTAGCACTGCCGACCTGTGCCTTGGCCTCGCCGTATCCAATCACTCCTGACTCGGTTTCAATCCGAATCAACGCGCTATCAAACGAATCTACCTTGCCGAAATCGCTCCGGTGCTGACGCGTTTCCGGGATAGGTACATGCAACCAGGTTGCCTTTACGGATTTAATTTTCATTGTTTTTACGCCACTTGGCAGAATTTGAACGATTATTGTTAAATCATATATTAAATTGTAATCACTTCATCACCGAGTTGACCTGCGAACAATAGTTTTAGAAGCGCAGCACGCCTCTGCACGCCAGCGCTTTGGTTGGTATAACCCTTGTCGAATTTCTATAGAAAATTCACTCGATTCTGTGAAAACTTGTCAGTAACTTGCAACTTCCGTTTTAACAAACAGTGCGGAAACGCTCGACGCATACGTCCAGCACTTCGCTGGGGTCGCGCTTCCACCAATTATTCACTGAGAACACTTCGACTTCGCAATACCCAGAATAACCGGCATTCTCAACAGCTTGTCGTATAGCCTTCAAATCCGCGACACCATCACCCATCATGCCTCGATCTAACAGCACATCGTTAGTGTCAGCGAGCCAATCACACAAATGGTACCCAGCAATCCGATCTGCGCCAGCTCGTTTCAACTCGGAAGCAAGAGAAATATCCCACCACACATGGTACACATCCACTGCAATTGTAACGAACGGATGTGCAATATCCTCACACATGTTCACCGCGTCACGAACCGTCACGAGGCAGGAACGACTCGCCCCGTAGACGGGATGTAACGGCTCAACCGCGAGTCTCACTCCGGATGATTCTGCATATTGCGCCATGTCTGCAACAATTGAGGCAACCTCCTTAAGGCTCTCCGTAATACTATGCGAACCTTCAATCACGCCACCGGCACAAACTGTGAGACACCTAGCACCAAGATCCGAGGCTATCTCGATTGCCAACTTAAAGTCATCGATCACTTCTTGCCTACCGCCAGGTGTGAGTGGACCGACTAAAAAAGGAGCTCGGCACAAGCCCGATACTTCAAGTCCTGCCGACCGTGTGCGTTCTCCTATTTCGAATCCCCGTTTCCCGATTTCACGCCGCCACCAAGCAATCGCCCCAAACCCTCGTTCTGCGCAAGCATCGATGATCCGTTCCGGCGACCAGCCCGCACCGCACCCCTCCATAAGGTGACCAAGTGTTGCCGTATTAAGCGCCAAATCCGAGTGATCTTCCGAGAAATTCCGCATGATTTATAGCCCTACCAATTGATCGCACAAGCGACTTTTTCTCAATACAACAGAGACAAAACAAGCGCCGAAGTAAGACGACAGATTATTGAGTTTTCCGACACACTTCTACACTAGAGAGTATGACCACCGCATACCGTTTTGGTTCAGAGTGATATAGGTTTTTAAATATGGAAAACGAATTACCAGACTTCATTGTGGTCTGATCAGGTGCCGCAGGAATGACTGCAGCGTTAACCGGCTTAATGCTTGGTCTAAAAGTTAAAATCTTAGAAAAATCAGAGGTCATTGGTGGCACTACATCGCTGTCAGCCGGATCGGTGTGGATTCCCAATTCTATGCATTCAACGCCTGGCGCCGATAGCGATAAAAAAACGAGGACCTATCTTCGCAAGACCGTTGGAAACAGACTCAAACCGGAACTTTGTGATGCCTTTCTAAAACATGGTCCCGCCATGATCCGATTTTTATCGGACACTGATGTGAAATTTCGTGCTTACCCAAAGCACCCTGACTATTTTGCAGATGCCGAGGGAGCAACCCTATCCGGGCGTGCTTTGGAGCCCCTTCCCTTCAATGGCGCCAGCCTGGGCGCAGATTTTCATCGACTGAGAGATCCCCTGCCAGAATTTACTATCCTGGGCGGCAGGATGGTTGATCGGGATGATATTGCAAAGTTGCTCAATGCTGCCCAGAACCTCTCATCCTTTGCTCAATCTTCACAATTGCTTGCGCGATATGTTTTGGATCGATTGAGGTTCCACCGAGGCACACGATTAGTGATGGGAAATGCCCTCGTCGGCCGGCTTTATTCCTCCCTTCGAAAACAAGGTGTGCGTGTGGATACCGGCACGAATGTAACGGGGTTAACCAAAGAAAATAACAAAGTTATTGGCGTAGAAATTAAAAATAATAGGCAAACAGGACTGGCACTGGCGAAACATGGAGTGATTCTTGCGTCTGGCGGGTTTTCCCGTCATCCGGAACTACGCCGATCGCTTTTGCCGGAACCACTCGCCCAATTTTCTCCTTTGCCGGAAACAATAACGGGAGATGGCGTCTCAATTGGCATAGACGCAGGTGGATTCATTGGGAACGGACACGCAGAGAATTGTTTTTGGACCCCTGTCTCGGTTCGAAAACGAAAAGACGGATCCATGACCGTCTTTCCGCATTTTGTCTTGGACCGGGGAAAACCAGGCTTAATCGCGGTTGATCGAAATGGCAGGAGATTCGTTAGCGAGGCAACGGACTACCATTCGTTCGGAAAAGCAATGTATGCAAACAAAACTAGAGGAACAATTCCCTGTTATTTCGTTTGTGATTACAACTTTATCCAGAAATATGGCCTCGGCATGGTTCGCCCTCGCGCGTCAAATCTCTCGAATCTTGTATCGGAAGGGTATGTTGTAAAAGGAGAGACAATCACCGCTCTCGCCAAGGAACTGAGGATTGATAGTCATGGCCTGTTGGCGGAGGTGAAAACTCAAAATGAATATGCACAAAGCGGGGTCGATACAGAATTTGGCAACGGTCGCAACTCGTACGAACGTAACCTTGGAGATCACAGGCATAGGCCTAATCCCTGCCCTGGCCCCATCAAAAAACCACCATTTTTTGCGATCAAAGTCTATCCCGGGGATTTAGGGGCGAGTATTGGCCTTGTGACCGATAAAAATGCCCAAGTCATTAAGTCAGGCAATGGACCAATATCTGGACTTTACGCCTGCGGAAGCGATATGGACTCCATGATGGCCGGTGTCTACCCAGGGCCAGGAATTACAATTGGACCAGCAATGACGTTCGGTTATATCGCCGCAAAACATATCGCAGGCAACATATCATGACGTTCTTGGGATACCCAGAATGGCAACCCAATAAGCGGCAGATCGCTACGCTTACCCGTAACCTCGAAGGTTCCATCACTCATTTATGATACAATCTACAATACGTTGTTGTGATCTAAATAAAGATAGGGATCAGGTTAGTTGACGGCAGACAATTACCCTCCAGACAATGCGGCCGGTCAACCAGACAATGCTGCTCCGACTTATCGCTCGACTCAAAAACGAGCGCCTTCTATTCCCCCGGTCGTGGTCCCCGCAACTCTGGGTGAACTCTCCAAACCATTGTTCGGGCACAACAATCTCACTGAGAATGACTCTGATCTCACACGTCAACATAATGCCAAACCACAAGGTGAGCGCATTATTGTTGCTGGAAGGTTACTTGACGAAGGATTGCGCCCAGCGTCGGGGCATCTGATAGAGATATGGCAAACCAATGCCGCCGGTCGCTACATTCATGCGGCTGACCAACATGACGCGCCACTCGATCCCAATTTTACCGGCGCCGGCCGAACTGTAACGGATGCAGACGGATGGTACCGATTTACGACCGTAAAACCTGGTGCATATCCGTGGGGAAATCACACGAATGCGTGGCGACCTGCCCACATTCATTTTTCACTATTTGGCCCCAGTTTCCTATCTCGACTGGTCACACAAATGTACTTCCCCGCGGATCCACTTTTGGCGCTCGATCCAATTTTGCAATCAGTAGCTGACGCAACAGAACGTGCCCGCTTGATCTCAATATTGGACTTTGATCTCACCCAACCCGGATGGGCACTTGGATACCGTTTCGACATCACTCTTCGTGGAAACAACCAGACCCCCACTGAGAGCTAAATTGAAAAACGCCACACCATCACAGACTATAGGACCATTCTTCGCCTATAGCCTGACATCAACGAAGTACGGTCGCAGGCTGCTTGCCTCGAACCGCATTGACAGTGTATCGGGCACTCAAATCCGTGTTAAAGGGCAAGTGTTTGATGGAGACGGTGAACCGGTGCCGGACGCTATGTTAGAAATCTGGCAGGCAGACCCTGAAGGACGCCTGGCGGGGGCAAACGATGGCGCAAATATAAAATTCACAGGATTTGCTCGAGCCGCTACTGACCAAGACGGGACCTTCATCTTTGAAACCGTCAAACCCGGGCGTTTTCATACCTCAAACGACATTCTGCAAGCACCCCACATCAGTGTAATCGTTTTTGCACGCGGCATCCTTACACATCTGCATACCCGTATCTATTTTGCGGATGAGACAAGTAACGATAACGATCCAATCCTAGCCGCGATCGAAGACCCCAATCGTCGTGTCACACTGATTGCTGTCCCAGATTCGGATGGAAATGGCTACACAAACTACCGCTTTAATATACGCCTTCAGGGTGAAGAGGAAACTGTTTTTTTTCAGTGGTCATAAAGTAATACAGAAATTAATTAATCTTCTAGATGAGATGTGTGCCATGAACGATTGGTTATTGAGCAATACTCAAAACCCAAGACTGAGCCGGCGATCCTTGTGCTAATTGAACCACAGTTCCGCACCAAATTCGGCGATACAATTTGGGATATAACAGGACGCATAGCTCGCATGGCCGCCTTCGAAGGAGCTCTAGCTTCAGCGCAAGCAGCGACCGGACTAATTCCCGAGACATCCGCTAAATCAATAGTCCGTGTATGCAAAACTGCCCTGCCCGAAGCTAACGACTTATACGAAAAAGCTAAAGTTGCGGGCAACCCAGCCATCCCTTTTCTCAACTATTTAACAACAGCCGTTGCCTCTGAAGATTCCAATGCTGCTGCTCATGTCCACTTCGGCGCCACTAGCCAGGATTTAATCGATAGCGCCAACATGATGGCATTAGCGGAGATTGCTGATGCTCTTGATTCCATGTTGCTGGAGGTGGCATCTGATTTGCGCAAACTGGCCATCGCTCACACCGAAACCCCCATGGTAGCTCGTACTTTGCTACAGCAGGCAACGCCGATCACGTTCGGACTCAAAGCCGCATTGTGGGGAATAGCCATCACGCAAACACGGAAACAATTGAAAGCCGCAAGGTGCAACGATATGGCAGTCCAACTAGGCGGGTCAAACGGCACCCTGTCCGCGATGGCACCACATGGTCCCGCTGTGCGTGCCGACACTGCGGCACGTCTTGGTCTCACCGATCCGGATCATTGTTGGCATGTATTGCGTGGTCGTATCCTGACAATCTCGACTACGTTCGCAGCTTTAGTGGGAGCCGCAGCCAAAATTTCAGGTGACTGCATATTAATGATGCAGACTGAAGTCGGGGAATTGCAGGAGGCCTCACCAGGCGGATCATCAGCTATGCCCCAAAAGAAAAATCCAGTGGATGCGTTGGTGCCCATTGCGGCGCTACCCCTTGCAGCAACGCATCTATCAGCAATGACTGCTTCGCAAATGCATGCGCATGAGCGCGCAGCAGGACCGTGGCACAGCGAGTGGATCACCTTGCCAGTACTAACCAGTCTCACTCTTGCATCAATCGAGAGTCTCATGGGAATGCTTTCTGGCCTAAAAATTAACACCTCTCAAATGAAAGCCAATCTTGCCCGCACCGGTGGAACACTTGCCGCCGAAGAACTTGCTGCAACTCTCGTTGAAAGCGTGGGACGCAACGAAGCACATAACCTAATCAGAACCCTAGTGGAGCAAAGTGACTATGAAAACTTTGCGGACACAATTCGTTCCAATACAAAGTTATCAGGGCTGATTTCCGAAAGCAGGCTTAGCGAAATTTTAAGCTACAAAGGGCCTTTGGCCGCAGCTGCGCAGGAAGCTCAAAAATTGGTAAACACGATCAGTAACTCGTGATTTCAACTTGTCACTAACAAAGTAGGAAAACCTCGACTTATGCTTTCAAAACTGAACGGAAAAACACGTCTTTTTCTGACAGTGGGTTACCCGATTGGTCAGGTCAAATCTCCGGCCGACATAACCGACGCATTTGAAGCACGTGGCATAAATGCGGTTCAGGTTCCGGTAGAAGTCTTGCCCGAAGGAATTGACACCTTCTTTAAGGGCCTCCATTCAGCCACTAATCTTGATGGGATGGTAATAACGGTTCCATATAAATTTGTCGGCTCGAACATATGCAAGACTCTTACGCCTCGAGCTGCTCGCCTGGGTGCCGCCAATGTAATTCGCCGAAATTCTGACCGATCATGGCATGGAGACATGACAGACGGACTTGGTTTTTGTAATGCGATTCGTGAAGCAGGTAGCGTTATAGACGGGCAACGGGCTTTATTAATCGGAGCAGGCGGAGCAGGTTCCGCGATCGGCCTCGCGTTACTTGATGAGGGGGTCGCGGAACTTAACATTTATGATATTGATCCAACACGGTCCGATAAGCTCTCGAGCCTCTTGGCAAGCGATTATGACGGTGTATCGGTCGTAAGCAATTCCGACCCCATCGGTTTCGATATCATTGCACATGCAACCCCTACCGGCATGAAATCGAAAGATCCCCTGCCGCTCGATGTCGGTCAATTGGCAAACGACATGCATGTGGGCGATGTCGTAACTGAACCGGAAATATCACCGCTGATTAAAGCAGCCAAAGAACGCGGTTGCCGAACCAATACAGGCATTGAAATGTTCGACGGTCACCGCGAAATAATTGTCGATTTTCTACTCCACCAAGAAAAGCGGTAGATCTGACAATTAAAGAATGGGAGACACCCTATGTTAACCAACGCCGATGCCTTCTTAGCCATATGGCATGATTTAGAATCGACCGGAAAATCAGAGTGGGAACGCTGGCATACATATGAGCATATGCCGGAAAGGGTTGGAATTCCTGGTTTCCTCGCGGGAAGGCGTTATATGAACGACGATGATCCGGAACAGTGTTGTTTCACGATGTACGAAGGGTCTGACCTCTCGGTTTTTGAATCCACGGCATACTTGGAACGCCTCAACAATCCGACGCCCTGGACTCGAGAAAATGCACCCACGTTCCGGAATTTTACTCGGGGCGCGTGCCATCGCGTCACACGTGCCGGATCCCAGCACGGCTACGGAGGTGTTATACTAACAGTACGTATTCTCCGTGGTCCGAAGTTTGCCGAAAATACAAAACAACTTTCCACACTGAACAAATTAACTACCTCAATATGTGACTTAGAAGGAGTGACAGCAGCAACAATTGGGCTCTGCGACGCCGAGATCACAACTACCGAAACAACCGAGCGGAGCCTGAGAAAAAAGACTACCGAATCTACGCTCGATGGGGTCCTGATTGTTGAAGGATACAATGTGAGCACAATCAAAACACAGGGACCGAACATCGAAAAATTGGTCGCAATGTCCGACGTAGATCTGACACCGCTACCCCATCAAATATATGTACTTTCATACATGCTCAGGGGTTAACTAAGGTTCCGGTGGCCCTATAAATTCTTGATTCAAGACACCGTTATCAAAAATTCCACTCGCGCGACGGTTCAATCTACTCTTGGCATCTCGCAAAACGGTGGCCAATCCGGCCCAGAAGAAACTGCATATCCTGCACAATTGAGAGAACTGAGCTGTATCTAGCTGTCACTGATCGCCAATCGTGTAACATCGTTGTCACGGTGGTTGAGATTTGGATGAGCAATCAGTACTGCCTGTTGTTCTCTCTCAAAGATGGCGCGCATGCCATTAACATAATGATGACAATTGAGACAGTTCAGTTTTCTATTTCCGGCACATCTACCCAACGCCGTTCTAATGAACTTTGATACGCAAGTTCTGCCAATTGCACCCCTTTGGCGCCCTCGCGAAGGTCCCAACGAAACGGAGTGTCTTCTGTGACATGCCGGAGAAATAACTCCCATTGTGCCTTAAACGCGTTTTCGTAATCGGCATTATCAAGCACCTCCTGCCAATCAGCCAAGTAATCCATAGTTTGCGGTAGATCAGGATTCCACACGGGCGTTGGTGTATTGATTCGGGATTGAGTCCAACACCGACGGAGTCCTGCGACCGCACTTCCGTCAGTACCATCAACCTGGATCGTCAATAAATCATCACGCCGCACTCTAACTGCCCAGGAACTATTGAAGTGAGCAATCCCGCCATTGCCCAACTCGAATGTCGCGTAGGCCGCGTCTTCTGCATCCGATTCATAACGCTCCCCCGCCTCGTCCCACCGCTCGTCTATATGCACTACGCCGCGACAGCTGACGGCTTTTACACCGCCAAATAAATTGTCGAGCAAGTACCGCCAGTGAGTCAACATATCAAGGATGATGCCACCGCCCTGACCCCGGCGATAGTTCCACGAAGGCCGTTGTGCTGGTTCACCAGCTCCATCAAACACCCAATACCCGAACTCACCACGCACCGATAGCAATCGGCCGAAGAAGCCAGAATCAAATAAATATTTTAGCTTTAACAAACCAGGCAACCATAGTTTGTCTTGTACTACGCCATGCTTAATATCAGCGGCTTTAGCACCACGATAAAGATTAACTGCATCAACAAAGTTTGTAGCTGTCGGTTTCTCACAATATATGTGTTTCCCAGCAGCGATAGCTCGACGCACGAAATTTACGCGCAGGTCTGTACTAACGGCATCGAAAAAAATCGGCAAGTTGTCATCCCTGAGCATTTCCTCAACATCCGTACTCCATCGTGCGATCCCGTGCTCTTTTGCAAGCGAACGCAGTTTTCCCGAATCGCGACCAACTAGTACTGGTTCCGGGATTACACAAGTGCCATTACCGAGGATCAAACCACCCTCATCACGGATCGCAAGAATAGACCTCAAAAGGTGCTGTTTGGCACCCATCCGGCCTGTAACCCCGTTCATTATTATGCCAATCTGTTTCTCTGCCATGGCCGTAAGTTATCTTATTTAAATGACATACGGAATCGAGGTAATCTGTGGCCGTTGTTGGATGTTTGCCAAGAACTAGGTTTTTTCGTGCTTTGAACCGTTTCCATCACAAAGGTAGATGTCCACCTCAAAGATCCTTGCAGTAGGAAGGAAACAACATGTTGCGTCTGATTAGAACAACCGGACCTATCGTCACCATTTTAGCTGCACTTAGCATAGCGCAAGCAGCCGAGGTAAAAATCGGAACGCTGTATCCCATCACTGGAGGTGGCGCAATCTATGGATCTCCGGCGATGATCGGACACCGAATGGCAATCGATGAATTGAACTCTCAAGGAGGAATTCTCGGCATGCAGGTGGTGAGTGTGGAACGTGACACGAAATTAAATCCCGCCACCGCGGCTGCGGCAGCAAAAGAAATGATCACGAAAGACGGCGTAAACGTGATCATTGGCGGTTTAAGTTCGGCGGTCGGTCTCGCCATTTCGGAGGTCGCCAAACAGGAAAAGGTCATCTATATCGCAACCATTCCCAAGACCATCCAAATGACAACTAACAGAAGACACGATTATGTTTTTCGTACAGCGTCACACACTGATTTCGAAGGGGACGCAATAGCGCAAATTGCAAAGCAACTGGGTGCCCAAAAGATTTGCGATATCCAGCTTGATTATGCGTATGGCCATGATTTAGCTGATGGAATCGAGAGGGGCTTGAAGCGTCATCTGCCGGACGCAAAGAAGGTTTTAGACCTTCGACCAAAATTGAGAGCGACTGACTACAACGTTTTTATTACCCAAATCATGGGAGCTGGATGTGATGTAGTGACAAGCGGCCTGTGGGGACCCCACTTTGTGGATTTCGCAAAACAGGCGTCTCCTTTCGGCCTGTTCCAACAGATCAAGTACATTACTGGTGGGGAGATAGGCAGCCAGGAGATTGCGGGTGCGATGGGTGAAGACTACCCAGACAACGTGTGGGCCAATTCCTACGAGTTGTGGTATCACCACTCGACCCAAGAACACAAAAATTTTCAGGAAGCACTAGCCAAGCGCCTGGACACCATTGAAACCCCCATGTGGCCGGTATTAGCATTGATCGGCGTGCGTATGTATGGCGCTGCAGCAGAAAAAGCTGGATCCCTGGATGCGGCCAGCATATCCGATGCTCTTAAAGGCATGTCGATCGATACACCAGTTGGACCGCGCACCATCGATCCGGAAACGCACCAGGCGGATACTGGCCAGTTTTGGGGACCCATGGTGAAAAAGGAAGGTGTCCCCTACCGCGTGATGGATCCCATTACCTATATTCCCGCAAAAATCATCGAATAGTCCGTTTATTGTCGAACTACGGAGAAAATCTCAGTTAGCCAGCGTCGGTGACAGGGTGCTTGTGCCGAGCTGAGATCAATCAATGTCATGGAATCGCTGCTGGAATTTATTCGCATCGATATGGGAAGCCCAGGGTTAGCAACTCTTGTGAGCAATCCCAAATTTGCTTTTATCCAGCTCCTGAACTCCGTGTCCATGGGCATGAATTTTTTTATTATTGCGGCGGGATTATCACTCATCTTCGGGGTGCTGAAAGTTATTAACTTTGCACACGGCGCCTTTTACATGTTTGGTGCCTATATTGCTTATTCAGTTACCGAGACGATGGGACTTAGTTTTTTTTGGGGCGTAATTGGCTCCGCCGTTGGTCTGGTTTTGCTCTCAGTGGTCATTGAACGCAGCCTATTCCGGTTCGTTTATGACAAAGAACACTTGATGCAACTTTTACTGACATTTGCCTTGGTACTGATCCTAGGAGATGTAGCAAAAATAATTTGGGGTACCGACCAGTACAGTGTGTCATATCCAGCGAGTCTGTCTGGAGCAACAAACCTAGGAATAGCGTACTACCCGTCCTATCGCCTGCTACTTTGCATTCTGGGACCAGTCATTTTCCTAGCCTTGTGGCTCTTCATCGAACGCACTCGCTGGGGCCGGATCACAAAAGCGGCCACTCAGAATCGTGAAATGCTGGCGGCTTTGGGTATCAACGTCCCAATCATCTACACTGGTGTGTTTGTAGCGGGCTCAGCACTGGCTGGTATTGGGGGTGCTCTAGCCTCACCATTTAACAGCCCAACTCCCGGCATGGACGCCATCATCATCGTGGAGTGTTTCGTGATCGTCATTATCGGCGGCTTAGGCTCATTGTGGGGAACCTTCGTTGGGGCGTTGATTTATGGCTTCGTGTTCAACTTTGGCTCGGTGATCGTACCCAACGGTCAAGACATATTCGCCTTTCTGATTCTGCTGGTAGTATTGCTTATCCGGCCATGGGGTCTTTTTGGGCGCCCGGAGACGGAAGGGCAGTAGGACTCATGACCGATGCAATGACTCGATCGGCTATGGCCGGCTGTCTGATATCCTTAGCCCTCCTGATATCCGTACCGCTGTTTCAATCGGCCTACTTAATTGATGTTGTTACAGAGATTCTGATTTACGCGCTGTTCGCTCTCAGCCTAAACGTTATCATCGGCTATTCAGGCAATGTTTCCTTTGGTCACGCCGCGTATTTTGCGATTGGCGGTTATACCAACGCTATTTTGCTAACAAGCCACGGATGGGCTTTGGTGCCATCTTTCGTAACCAGCATTCTCGTCACAATGATAGCTGCAGGCTTTGTCGCTTATTTTTGTACGCGGCTCACCAACATTTACTTTGCAATGTTAACGCTCGCTTTTTCAATGTTGGTCTGGGCCATTGCATTTAAATGGCGCTCAGTAACGGGAGGAGACGATGGATTCGTCGGCATCCGTGTCCCAGAGATTATCAACAATCGAGCTCACTTCTACTACTTCACCTTAATCATGGTAACGGCAGCGACCACCCTACTATGGTTTATATGCCACTCGGCGTTTGGGCGGACCCTGGTGGCAGTGCGTGAAAACGCTACTCGGGCTGGATTTGTTGGCGTCAACACCCGTCTCATGCGCTGGTGGGCCTTCGTTGTCGCTGGTACCTTTGCCGGCATAGCTGGGGCCATCTTCGGTATGTTCCACCGCGGTATGTACGTGGAATCAGCATTCTGGACTCAATCGGCAACGGTTCTGATCATGACCCTATTGGGTGGCATGTTTTCTTTTTTCGGTCCGGCAATCGGCGCCGCCACACTTTTTATCCTGGAACGAATAACCAACGAATACACCGAGTATTGGCCAACGGTTTTAGGCTGCATTCTTCTGGTAATATTGCTATTCCTGCCAGATGGCCTAGCCGGGCTGGCTCGCAAAGTGCGTAGTTATGTTGCGGGAAGCAATTAGAAATGTTGGAAACGCACGACCTGCACAAACACTTTGACGGGTTTAAAGCAATCACTGCGATCAATTTTAAACTCATTGAGGGGGAACGACATGCCATCATTGGTCCAAATGGTGCCGGCAAAACGACGTTCTTCAATCTCATCACCGGACACCTGCAACCCAGTGCAGGCGAAGTTCGCTATAAAGGAGACCTGATTAGTGGTCTACCCCCATACAGAATCGTAAAGCTTGGCCTCGCCCGCTCTTTCCAACGCATCAACATTTATCCGCGAATGACCGTGTTCCAGAATGTCCAAGTGGCGTTAATTGCTCAGAACAATCAACATCTCCATTTTTTCACCCGAGCTCACAATTTATACAAGGAAGAAACAGAGGACCTTCTTGAACTCGTTGATCTTTTGGGAGAGATACAGGACATCGCTGGTGAACTGGCGTACGGAAAACAAAAACAGCTGGAATTGGCCATTTCACTTGCCGCCAACCCCCGAGTATTGCTGCTTGATGAACCCACCGCCGGCATGTCGCCCAGTGAGACAGCGGAATCGATCAGGCTAATCAACGACATCACGCAAAGCCGCTCCTTGACCCTTTTGTTTACTGAACATGACATGAGCGTCGTTTTTAGTATTGCCGATCGAATCAGCGTACTTCATCACGGGGAAATTTTAGCCTCCGGCGCGCCCGATGAGGTACGTAAAGATGTAGAAGTTAGAAGGGTCTATCTAGGTGAAGAGGTGGGTCATGCCTCAGCTTGAGGTTAAAGGAATTCACGCTTCGTATGGCCTGAGCCATGTTTTATTTGGCGTTTCATTTAACGTTGAGGCAGGACAGTGCGTTTCCTTGATCGGCAGAAATGGCGTAGGCAAGACAACCACAATGCGATCCATCATCGGCCTGACACCCGCCCATATAGGAAATATCGTATTCGAAGGCACGGACATCACCCACCTTCCCACACATAAAATCGCAAAACTTGGCATCGCGTTTGTGCCGGAAGAACGGCATATCTTTCCAGAGCTTTCCGTATGGGAGAATCTTGATATAGCCCGACGTCGACCAAGGAACGATGGGCCGGCTTGGAGCGAAGAAGAGGTCTACGAGTTATTTCCGGACCTGAAGGAAATACGAAACCGACTGGGGGGTGTTTTGTCGGGCGGCCAACAACAAATGCTAACTGTAGCACGAAGTCTGATGGGTAACCCAAGGTTGTTGATTTTAGATGAACCCTCCGAGGGCCTTGCCCCAAAATTGGTTGAAACACTTCGTGATCGAGTAGCACTTCTCAAAGATGGAGGGATGTCGATCGTATTAGCGGAGCAAAATCTTAAGTTTGTTCTATCGCTGAGCGATCACTGCCACATTATGGAAAAAGGTGAGATCAAGTTTTCAGGAACTCCTGAAGACCTTCGTGAAAATGCTCAAGTAAAAGAGAAATACTTAACTCTATGAATATGCCCCAACGTCAACAATTGTTCCCGAGATATTCTTCAGATCTTACCAACCCCGCATTCGCTTCCACCTGTACCAACGGAATGTTCCCGGATATTATCCCAAGCCAAGCTGAGATTGACCAACGAATAACAGGCATGTTGTTACAATCTCCCATAGACACCCATTGAACAGCGGAGCAGTAGATGGATTTCGGCATGCAGTTCTTCCCCTGCGTGGGGCCCGAGACCAAACCGGCTGATCAATATTTTCAAGAGTGCCTGTCGTTGGTTAGCCTGGCTGATGAACTTGGGTACAGCCACATCCGGATCGTCGAACATTATTTTCATCCGTACGGTGGGTACAGCCCTAATCCTATCGTATTCCTGTCTGCAGCATCCCAGCACACGAAAAAAGCGCGTCTTATTACAGGTGCCATCCTCCCGATTTTCAACAACCCGCTCAAGCTTGCGGGAGAAATAGGCATGCTAGACGCCATATCCGGTGGGCGCCTGGAGGTTGGTTTTGCGCGGGCTTTTCTCCCCCATGAGTTCAGTCGGTTTGGCGTTTCGCTCGACCAGAGCAAGCGTCGTTTTGTTGAAGGCATGGAGCAGATCCGTGCATTACTCGAAAATGACGTGCACGCCGCCGAAGGAGAATTTCATCAGTTCCCACCTACGACTTCACTACCGAGGCCCACTCAGCGCCCGCGCCCTCCGTTCTGGATCGCTGCCTTCGCTACACCTGAATCATTCGTTGCCGCAGGTGCAGCTGGTCACTCGGTCATGGCGATCCCTTTGTCCGGGGGGCGCATGGCAGAGCTCATTAGTCTATATAGAGATGCATGGCGGGCGGGCGGGCACCCAGGAAACGGCCGTGTTATGTTGGCATTTCATATGTTCTGCTGGCCGAATGAAGCAGGAGCCATTGCACATTCCCGTGAGCGAGTTAACAGTTACCTACGCTCACTTGCTGATGCGGCCTCCGACTGGATTGGTGGCGCGACATCTGCCGACTACCCCGGATACGACAAAATAATGGCGGGTCTGGCTGAGGAAACGTTTGAAAGCCAGGTAAGCAAGGGCGCTGCATGGATCGGAACGCCAGAACAGATTTGTGCGCAGATTACCGATTACCAAAAATTAGTCGGCAATTTTGAGATAGCTTCATTGCAGGTTAATTTCCACGATATGCCACTTGAGATGGCAGTATCTTCGGTACGACTTTTTGCCAGTGAGGTGATGCCAAATTTCTAAAATGATCGGCGTGCGAAACATCGCCCCGAGCCTCTACCACACCCCTGAAACGGAGCTTGCGCCTACCACGAAACAATAATTGGTCTGGTTCCTCAGCAAGCTTTAGTACTAAGTCGTATCGAACCCGCGTCCGGCCAGGTTTCATCTTAATCATGACAGAATCAGACGTGCTACGCGTGACAACTCCATCCCATATAACGTGTCGACCGGCACAAAGCTCATCGAATACTTCGACAGCCTCCTCTGGCGTATTCAAAACGCGTGCTTCCGCTGCACTCCCGCCAGAAGTCCCTCCAAGCCAACGCGGAACCATCGAACGCTACGTACTGGCCCAGCACGTAGTAGCAACCACCCGAGGAACACATGATAGAAATTGAGACGCACTTTATTATTTCCCGTAACGTTACATCTGAAACTGGCAGGATCGCGGATGAAACTACGACGCCTAACGCATCCGCGTGTCGATATATGGGTTCCGATCAATGACACAGCCAACAGCGCTACAAACGGAATTTTTGTGCACCATGCGAATCCGGGTCGTGGACAGCCATATCATCGAAGACATACCAGGTGGCACACGTCGGCGCATTGACCTGCTTGGTGACGGCAGTATTACCGGACCTCGCCTAAACGGAAAAATTCTACCGGGCGGCGCCGACGCATTGCTCACACGGAACGATGGTAGCCTCACGCCTGATGTCCGGTTAGTCATAAAGACGCATGATGATGCATTGATCTTTGTACAGTACCGTGGCATTCGGCACGGAAAACCGGAGATTATGGATCGCATTGCCGCTGGAGAAAACGTCAGTCCAAATGAATATTACCTCCGTAACACGCCGTTTTTTGAAACTAGTTCGGGCCCATATGAGTGGCTCAACCATATCGTTTCTGTCGGAGTAGGACGAAGAGAAACAGACAGCGCAGTATACGACGTCTATGAAATTCTCTGATCTATTGTTTTGTAACCAATAGGGTATTTACAGAAACCGTCTTTCATTTTTGAGTTTCAGATTCCTGAAGGACCGGTGCTAACATATGGCCTGAGAAAAATGGGCATGACAAAGAAAGCATCACCATTGTAATGACGTAGCGTTTGAGTACTTGGTACGGTGGCGTCCACCAATCGTTCTAACCTCACATATATGATAATCATGAAACAAACTTCTGCTCGGCCTTCTGCCAATCTTTGCGCCATGTTTTTTGCAGGCATGGCTATCCTTTCCACCCTTATGGTACCTGCTACTGCACGTGCTGAAGATGAAGCCATATTGCGACTAGGCATCGTAAGTTTTCTCTCCGGCCCAGCAGCTGGACCGTTTGGGGTCCCGGCGGCAAATGCAGCAAAGATGATGGTGGGCGCACTGAACGCTGGGCGCATTCCCCAGCCGTACAATGGAATTGGAATAGCTGGCGCCCAAATCGAGATCGTTCTGGTCGATGAAGCCGGTGGTGTTACCAAACAAGTCACCGAATACCGGAATATGATTCAGCGACGTGGAGTTGACGCAGTTATTGGCTATATCTCCAGTGGAAGCTGCCTGGGGATTGCTCCAGTGGCAGAAGAAATGAAGGTACTAACCGTATTTCACACATGCGGCACGCCGCGTATCTTCGAGGAAGCTAACTATCGCTATGTGTTTCGTACTGCTTCTCATTCTGCAACGGACGGGATCGGTGCCGCACGTTACCTCGTTGACCGTTTCCCGAATTTAAAATCATACGCGGGCATCAACCAAAATTACGCTTGGGGCCACGATTCATGGCGCGATTTTGAAGGTGCGTTAAAAGTTTTGAAGCCAGACTTTGAATTTAAGACTCACCAATTACCCAAATTATTTGCTGGGCAATATAACGCGGAAATTTCAGCTCTGCTGGTAAGCCGTCCGGATGCCCTTCATTCAAGTTTGTTCGGCGGGGACTTAGAGGCCTTTATTTTCCAAGCAACCGCTCGTGGGCTGCATGAAAACACCAGACTCATCCTGACCACCGGCGAAACTATGATGTTCCAGCTCGCCAAACGGCTTCCAGATGGTTTGATTATGGGGGCGCGCGGCCCTTACGGGGTATTTGCCAGCGATACTCCCATCAACAAATGGTTCCGCAAGGAGTTCCAAGATAACTTTGGACTGCTACCAACGTATCCAGCCTATATGATGGGACAAGCTATATTGGGACTAAAAGCAGCCTACGAAGCCGTAAAAACGAAAGACGCTCTTCCTGACACTGAAGCCGTGGTTGATGCCTTCTCTTTTCTTGAATACACCGCCATCGGAACAACTGTCAAAATGGCTCTTGGCGAAGGCCATCAAGCGATAACTGGCACTGCTTACGGCATCTTTGGACATAATGAAGATACCGGCGCACCGATTATCAACAATGTGATTTCCTATTCGGCAGAATGTGTCAATCCACCAGCGTCCACCAACACCGTCGACTGGATTGCACAAGGTATGCCTGGCGCGCAATGCGACTAACGATTTTGAGCACTAGACCACAACGTAACGCAATGCAATCAGGAGCAACGCCATGCCAAAGATGAAAGGTGGAGAACTCGTTACCGAATTCCTGATTAAAGAAAACATTCCCTATGTATTCGGCATCTGTGGGCATGGAAATGTTGGAATATTAGACGCACTACAACAGGCGCAAGATCGAATTACAATGATTTCGCCACGGCACGAACAAACTGCGGGCCATATGGCGGATGCATACTTTCGAGTCCGACATGAACCTGTTGCAACATTGACTTCATGTGGACCAGGATCCGCTAATTTAATCATGTCGTTGGCCAATGCTCTGGCCGACTCCTCAGCCTTTCTAGCAATCACCGCTAACGTACCAACCCAACAGTTTAACCGGGGTCCGTTCCAGGAACTCAACCGGCATAATCAGGCTGACTTTCCCTCCCTAGTGCGTCCGGTAGTAAAACGAAGCTTCCAAGCATACCGTGTTGAAATGTTGCCACTAATGTTGAGGCAAGCGACCACTACCATGATGTCTGGACGGCCCGGACCCGTGAATTTGGACATACCCTATAACCTGTTTCAAGAAGAGGCAGATGTAGAGGTCCCAGATTCGGCTCGGACATTGATCAGTCAACGCTCGGGTGCATCGACCGAAGATATTGAGGCAGTCGCCAAACTCCTGTCAAAGGCAGAACGTCCCCTGCTATTTATCGGTCACGGGGTAACACTTTCAGAAGCAAGCGAGGAACTGAGTACGCTGGTCCGACTACTCAACATCCCTGTAGTCAGTTCCCCAAATGGCATGGGATGCCTGGATATGCGCGCGCCCCAATCTGTCGGATTCATTGGCAGAAATGGCGCATACCCCGCCAATCAAGCCGGTCGGCACTGCGATCTTCTCTTGGCAATCGGTGCACGCTTCGACGACCGATCCGCCTCCTCATGGATCCAGGGTTATTCCTGGAACATGCCAGAAACGACGCTGATCCAAGTTGACATCGATGTCTCGGAGATAGGCCGTAATTATTCCGTCGACCTCGGGATTGTCGCAGATGCGCGCACATTCCTGCGTCAATTGCTGGGCGAATTAGACCACAAAGTAACAAACAACACTGACCACGCCACTGCCTGGCAAGCACAGATCCAGAACTGGCGCGAAGAATGGGAAAATTATACGGCGCCCAATTTTGCGGTGGATTCCTCACCGATGCGCCCGGAACGAGTAGTTTCCGATGTCCGAAAGGTTCTTCCAAACGATGCAATCATCTCGCTTGATTCCGGCGTTCATCATAATTGGTTCATGCAGTTCTGGGAGGCTCGCCAACCCCAAACCATGTTGAACGCTTGGGGTTATTCGGCGATGGGTTTCGGCGTAAGCGGAATTCTTGGAGCAAAACTTGCTGCACCGGACCGCCCATGCGTTTCGATATGTGGTGATGGTGGTTTCACGATGACTCCCCATGTGCTGTGCACAGCGGTTGAATATGATATTCCGGCGGTCTGGGTCGTTTGGAATAACTTTGCCTGGGCAGCAATCCGGGACATCCAATACGGACTTTTTGAAGGGCGCGAACTCGGGACAGCGTTTTATAAAGGTGAAAATCGAGAACCCTATAATCCCGATTTTGCGGCGATGGCTCGATCTTGCGGAGTCGACGCCGCAACTATCACACACTCACGTGATCTGGCAGAAGCACTTGAGCACGCAATCAAACAGAACAAACCCTACCTATTAGATGTGCATGTAGATGCCGAGATACGTCCACCCGCAACAGGCACCTGGGAGTTACCACCAATTCCTCACAAAGAACCGGTATTTGGCAGCCCTTATCTTCAAAACAATGCATCCTAAGTGCTGAAGGAAGTAAAACAGGTGACCGATGTCTGACAAAAGCGAAAACAAAGAAGAAATTAGCAAAGCAATAATCCGCAAGGCAGTTGAAGTGATGTGGGAGGATTTGCCAGGACACTTCGACGGTGCCTTGTCAAAAATGCTGATAACCCCCTCGAATGCTCCGACTAAACATTTTGATTTTCGTCTCTCTACCTACCAACCCAAAGGCTTTGTCGCCAAACACCGTCACGAGGTCGAAGAACAGATTTACTATATGCTTGAAGGAGAAGGTTTGATGGAGCTAGATGGCGTCCGTAAAGTGGTACGCTCTGGGGCAACCATTTTCATTCCTTCCGGGGTCGAGCACGCTCTTTACAATACCGGAACCAACGACCTTACTTTCCTGGTAATCACCAGCCCCCCTCTAACTAACTGAATTTCCTGTATCCTCACCAATAGCGAACTGCCCGGAAGAAACGCCAGCAATACGCCCAAAGACAGCTCCAGAGGTCAGGCCGGTACCGCCCGGATAGTTGAAATAGAACAACCCCCCAACCAATTCACCAGCTGCATACAACCCAGCAATCGGGGCTTGTTCCATATCAAGGACATGAGCTTGGTTATCGACTCGTAACCCTCCAAAGGTGAAGGTAATGCCGCAGGTTACGGCATATGCCGAGAATGGGGGTTGATCGATTCGATTAGCCCAATTTGACTTCGGCACTGAAAGTCCGACCGTACCTCGGCCATCCTTGATGTTGGGATTAAAGTCTATCTCTGTAGACACCGCGGCATTGTATGCGTCAACAGTCATACGGGCACGTGAGGAATTCACACCATCAAGTTTTCCAACGAGATCTTCGAGATTCTCGGCGGTGACCTTGGTGACCTCACGAATTCGATACTCGTCACGTAAAAGATGAGCCACTTGAGAATCGAATATTTGCCAGGCAAATTGCCCTGGTTGCTTCAAAACCTCGCTTCCATACTTCGCGTATGTGTAGTTACGAAAGTCCGCTCCCTCATCGACAAAACGTTCTCCGTTGGCGTTGATCATAATGCCAAAGGGATAACTATGTTTCTGAAAACCATCTCCGACAGCAAGATCACCAAAGTCAGGCGCATTCCGATCCCATCCAACGGCATGGCAACCTGACCAATTCCCATACGGCATAGCACCGGCGTCAAGCGCTATTTTAATGCCACCTCCGGTATTGAAGCGACTTCCACGGACTTTCGCCAAGTCCCAACCAGGGCCTAAATATCGCGTGCGCCATTCAGTATTCGCTTCAAAACCGCCACTGGCTAAAACAACTGCATTTGCTTTAATATCGAACGTTTTTCCGTCACGGCGAACGCGAACGCCGTTTACCCCACTATTATCTTGCGTCAGTTTAACTGCACGGGTTCCATAAAATACTTCGATCCCGGCTTTTCGCGCTGCTGAAAATAGTGCATCGACTAAGCCGGGACCGCCACCCCACGCCTCAACGGTTAAACCACCCCAAAACTTGAACCGCCCACCAACCTTAAACGCTTGGCGACCGTAAATTGGAACAAATCGAACGCCCTTGTCACGCATCCACAAGAGCGTCGTCATACTCCGCTTAACCAACAGGTCAACCAGATCAGGATCGGAGCGGTATTCAGTAACACGCGCCATATCATCAAAAAATTCATCTTGGGTGTATGTGCCAAAATCAGTTGTTTCGATCTCTTGCGCCGATAAGTCTGGCATCAATGCCTTTAATTCTTCGACCCCCTCATAAGCCACCCGAACCGCACCCGCAGTGAAACGGGAATTACCTCCCCGTTCTTCCTCAGGAGCACACTCTAGAACTACTACCGATGCCCCCTGCTCGCGTGCCGCTATAGCGGCACATAATCCAGCATTACCGGCCCCGACCACGACTACCTTACGATTCGACATACACCGCCTCCGGAAAAACTGCTAACGTGATAATAGCGCTTGCACAAACGCCGCAAAGGTCATTACAAACATTCCTTAGCAAAGGCCCGCTTCATAAAAAATTAGAAAGTAAAAGCATGGCGCAGCAAGTCCACACTGATGTTTCGGGATTGGTTTGGAAAGTGCTCGTTAAACCTGGCGATCAGGTCAAGAGCGGAGACGTGTTATTCATACTCGAAGTAATGAAAACGGAGGTGCCATACGAAGCCGACATGGACGGTGAAATCACGGCAGTCCACATCACGGAAGACACAGGCATGGTCCAAGAGGACACTCTTGCTATTGAAATCTCCTAACTGAAAAAATAACCCGAGCACATCTCAAGGTCGCATCGTAAAACTGGCAGTGCCGGTTTTCCGGAGAGGTGCCGCGATGTTGGCAAACTCACACAACAATGGGCGAGTATCGCGCGGGTCAATTAGTTCTTCTACTGAATATCGCTCAGCAGTACGGAAGGGCGAACGCACTTGATTAAGCCGATATTCGATGTCTGCCAGCATTACGTCTCGATCTTCTGCCTTTTCCAAATCTGATTTGTAAGCTGCCTCAATCCCTCCTTCAAGCGGCAGCGAGCCCCAATCTCCAGAAGGCCAAGCGTATCTGTATTGAAAACGCTCTGCGTTGCTATGGCCGGCACCCGCTACCCCAAATACTTTGCGGATCAATACCGAACACCACGGAACCCGTGCCTGATAGAGTGCGGCGAGTGCCCGTGCGCCGTGCCGAATCGTTGCTGATTTTTCCGATTGCGTCCCAATCACAAAACCGGGGCAATCGACCAAATGCACCACCGGTAAATGAAACGTCTCAGCAAAATCGACAAATCGGGTCACCTTTATTGCAGCGTCGGCCGTCCAACCCCCAGCGTAAATGCGCGGATCACCTGCCATCAGTGCCACAGGCCAACCGTCTAACCGGGCCAAACCCGTAATGGCTGAGCGACCAAACAAGCGCCCTATTTCAAAAAAAGAACCTTTATCAACCACTGCCTCGACGATTGGCCGCATTTCGTAAATCTTACGACGGTCTCTTGGAACCGCCTCTATCAACCATTCCTCACGCCTGTCTTTTGAATCTGTCGGTTCGGTCCTTGGCGGCAAGTCATGCACTGACGAGGGAAGATACGACAAAAAAGACTTTGTTCGAGCAAAAGCCTCAGCCTCGGACTCAACTTCATCGTCTACCGCACCATTGCGACAGTGTATGCTACTGCCGCCCAGTTCCTCTTTAGTCACCTTCTCGCCCAGTCTTGCCACCACGGGCGGGCCAGCAACAAACATCTGAGACTGTCCTTTTACCATAAGCGCATAGTGACTGGTCGCCACCCTCGCTGCACCAAGTCCGGCTACTGGTCCGAGCGCGAGTGCAACGACGGGCACTTGACCCATATTGGCAACCACCCAGTCCCACCCTGGATTACCCGGAACATACGTATATCCGTCGGTTTCGAGTGATTTTACGGATCCGCCTCCGCCCGTGCCCTCAACTAATCTGACTACTGGTAAATTTAACTCGTAGGCCATCTGCTCGGCCGCGATTTGCTTCTCGTGAATAGTGGCGTCAGCCGCACCACCGCGAACAGTAAAATCGTCGCCTACTAAAACCACATTTCGCTCATCGATCCTCCCTCTACCAAATATACAGTTCGAAGGCCGGAAGGACTTTAACTTACCATCTGGACCATATTCCGACTTGCCGCTTATCGCCCCAATTTCGTGAAAACTATCCGGGTCTAGAATGGCATCAATACGCTCCCGGATAGTAAGTCTGCCTGCATCGTGCTGGCGTTTGATCTTTTCTGGCCCACCCATCGCGTAAGCCAGACTAATCCGCCTGTTCAGTTCATCGATTTCAGCATTCCAAGACATAATATAAATTTACGACTTTCTTGAATTCTTACTGAGCTCGTTATCTTCAAACAATTTAAATCGTGCCAAGATGGATACCATTTCCCTGATTTTTCTCATGCGACATAACTTTTCTGGCTCGTCTGATCATGGAGGACTTGTTGTTACAGATAGGATCGGTGTCATAAATCTCTTATTCCAATCTTAGCCCTTCAGACTACGCTGTCGGACTGTAATGCCGCAACTTGGTCACGGTCATAATCTATCCATTCAGAAAGAATTTCTGCCGTATGCTGACCAGCAGTGGGAATCGGATGTCGAACGGATAGATCCGTCTCAGACAATCTAGTGACAAAGCCATGCATCGGAATTTTTCCAGCCTCTGCATGTTCAATTTCAATGATCTGCCCACGATGCCGAAGTTGTGGATCAGCAATTACATCAGCGATTTCAGCCACCTTGGCGCAGGGAACGCTGAACTTAGCCATAATCTCGACAACCTCGTTTGCCGTACGAGAACACATCCATGGCTCAATCTCTTCCTCCAAGGCGTCCACATTAGCACGTCGATCCGCATTCGATGCGAACCGAGGATCCGCTTCTAGATGCGAGAGTCCGGTCGCCTCAACAAATCGAGCGAAACGTGTATCGCCTCCCGCAACGATTTGTACCCGCGCTCCTTCGGAGGTCACATACGAATTCGACGGCGCACCGAATCGATCCCTATTTCCAAATCTTTGGGCTTCCTCGCCCAATAGCTGGTATGCCGGAATTGCTGTCATCAGCATTGAAAGCGCACTATCAATAAGCGTCGCCCTAACTAATTGACCACGCCCTGTGGTGTTTCTCGCCTGAAGGGCAGCCAATATGCCAAGGACCGTATGCAACGCGGTTGCGTGATCCACTACCGTCGTACCCATTAAAGTGGGAGGACCATCGGGGGGACCCGTCATGGACATCAATCCACTTGCCGCCTGGGCTATAGCATCAAAACAAGGTCGATCTGAACTTGGTCCCTCGTGGCCATAACCTGAAATGCGTGCCATGATTAGCCGCGGGTTGAGCTCATGTAACGTCTCCCAGCCACATCCCATTTTTTCCATGACGCCAGGTCGAAAATTTTCAACTAAAATGTCTGCCTCGGCAGCTAATTCACGCAATATTTCCTGCCCACGTGGATCCCGTAGGTTGAGAGTTACACTTTTCTTGTTGCGATTGAACATCATAAAGAAAAGGCTATCACCACCGATAAGTGGTTCGATTTCGCGAGTTTCCTCTCCGGTTTTGAGCTTCTCAACCTTTATGACATCCGCACCAAGATCACCGAGCAACATCGCACAGTAGGGACCAGCGATATATCTTGAGACATCAAGTACCTTTAGTCCCTGCAGAGGTCCCATCATAATTCCCCCAAGCCAACGTTTCGTTTATTGCTCACATTTAAGGTCAGTCGGCGCTATCCGTTACAACCTAACCCCTTGCAGGAATTCCTCCCCGCAACAAACCCATACCAGCATCAATGGTAAAAAGCTCACCTGTGATATTTGGGGCTCCTTCCAGCAACCATACAACAGTGCTTGCAATGTCCTCAGGAGTATTGACCGCTTGAAGTGGTGTAGACGCTTTTATGTGAGCAACCATTCGGTCCGTTGCCTCTTCGCCAATTGCTTTTCTATGCCACCCACTTTCAATATAGCCAGGACACACAGCATTAATTTTTATTGCAGGACCAAGAGCACGTGCCATAGCGATTGTAATCGCATTTAAAGCGCCCTTTGAACCGATATAGGCTAGGGATGAACCAATACTGTAGACGCCGGCCACGGAGGAGACATTGACGACCGCACCCTTCCCAGCAGCCTCCATATGTGGCGCAACGGCACGGATCATCTGAAACGCGCCAATGGTATTGACTGCATAAATTTCTTGAAAATCCAAGGCTGACAAGCCCTCAAGATCGTGATGTGGGCAAAATTGGGTAGTGCCGGCGTTGTTAACTAATCCATCTATATGACCCCACCGGTCTATCGCAACTTGCGCGAGCGTTCGACAATCCTCGTCTTTAGACACATCCGCCTGTTGAAGGATCACCTCAGCTCCGGATGCTTCACAAGCTTGCGCGACAGATTCGGCTTTCTCTGCGGAACGCGAGTAATTTACTACTACCCTGGATCCCCGCTCTGCCAACATACGTGCCGTCGCGGCACCCGACCCACTGGCAGAGCCAGTGACAATGACCACTCCACCATCCAAATTAATCATATCTTGTATTTCCTCTCTCTAATCCTCGGCGAACCAACAACAACCTCGTGGCAGCGAGGTTGGACCAGAATAGCCGGCGACATTTCCCGCCTGACTGACAGAAGGCCATTGCGAAATTTATTGGCACGTGAAAAACAGCTTTAGGAAGCAAAAGCTTGTCTACTTAATCGCCGCGTTAACACGCGGCATTACTTCCTCCATCATTAGCTGCATAGAACGCTTGGCTAATTCTTTATCCATCCAATCGTGGCCTGCATAAAGAAGCGTCCCAAAGTCTCCCACCAACTCTCGAAATTCCAAAAGCTGGTCCACTACCTCATTCACCGTGCCGCGGATTACTAACTGATCAACAATCGTCTCCAAATTTAATGATTCATCGGTCTGATTTTTATCGGTTTTGAACAAGTTTGCGCGTCCTCCACGCATCAGTTTCGTAAAAAGCGAATTGAAGTAAAAATAGTACGGACCATTCAGTCCTGTCGCATATGTTTCCGCCACATCACTATCATCCGCCACGAATATACTTTTTGCTACTCTCCAATTAGCCGGCTCCGCGGCGCGCCCTGCTTCCGCACATCCCTCGGCATAGTTTGGCCAATGTGACGCCACCCAAGCTGGCTGTAGAAAATTCGCCGAAATCGGCTCCCACCCGCGTGCCGCCGCCGCCTTAACACCCTTAGAAAAGGGAGCCACCGCTGTGACAATGATTGGCGGATGGGGCAATTGGTAGGGCTTACTGATTGTTCCTTGACCAATTTCAGGAATCATCGTTTGTTCAGTAGATATATCCCAGAATTCACCCTTCAAATTGTAAGGTCCGTCCGCAGCCCAAATTTTTAATACGAGATCAATACCCTCCAGAAACATGGCGGTTCTGTCGTTTTCTAAATTTCCGAATACTTCTGCATCTGACATCAGACCACCCGGGCTGACTCCAAACAAAAACCTGCCTTTTGCCATATGGTCTACCATTGCCACCTCGGCAGCGACTCTGGCTGGATGGTGATTTGGAATATTTACTGTCCCAGTTCCTAAAATTATGTCTTTAGTCTGCTCCAGAAGCCACGCAATGAAAATAAGCGAAGACGTAACATTTTCTGCTTTGTCAGTTATATGTTCGCCAAAAAAACCTTCTTTAAAGCCAAGCTGGTCCGCCAAAATCGTCATCTCAAAATCTTCACGAAGTGTCTCAAATTGTGGGCGATGAGGCGGATGTACTGGCATTGTAAAAAAACCAAGATCCATAACGCTAACTCCAGCATAAATTTATCTGTTAATGACGGATCAACTCAGTTTTCTATACTTTCAAATCGGCATTGCGCTTCCACTGAATCGAACTTAAAAGGCCGTTAAGATTGGATCACAATTTTTTATAATCCAACCTGACAAGATAATTTTGGTGTCCGCAAGCTTGGTGCAGTTACCTTTAATTGTAGTTCCTATTATACAGTTATCCCGGCCTGATGGCCTTCATGGATCGCCGCTGCCATGCCACGGGGCGCATTGCAATCTCCGACGAATTGTGCTGGGAATCCTGCTCCTCGAACACTCACCATCAGCTCATCATCGACTTTCCTCGGAGTCGCATATGTCAAACAGGTCACGCCTTCGATTTCAGTTTCATCCCCATTTAGGATATTCCTGAGAAGCAATGTCTCATTATTTAATGCAAGGGGAACTGTGGTTGCAATTATATCAATCCGCAAAATTGATAGACGCCGCATCACGCCAATAAGAGATATATAGTTAACCTTCGAGCCAATCGTCGTTTTTGGGGTAACGATTATCAATCTCTGATAGCGTTGCGCTAAAAGCTCCGACGCTGCGTATACTGCTGCAGTGTGATCCTGATCAAACAGAATTGCTGTTCCTTTTCGTTCCTGATCTTGATGCAACAACTCTTTTGACAATGAACGGAGCTCACAAGCTGGACTGTCTTTAGCCAAAGTTTCCGGCCAAACCGGCTGCGCACCCGTGGCAAAAACTACTTTTTGTGGGCCAAATTCATTAATTTCTCGCAAGGATACTCGTTTCCCCAACTCAAACTGCACCCCCGCTTCTTCGGCACGAATTTTTTGAAAGTTGATTGCTCGGGCGATATCACCTCGCCCTGGCAAACATGCTTCTAAAAATGCTTTCCCACCAACCTTACTTGAAGCACCAAACAGTATGACGTCATGGCCACGGGCGGCCGAAATCCACGCTGCCTCAAGACCTGCAACCCCAGCTCCCACCACTGCAACGCGCTTTTTTTGAATTGCACGTTCCGGGCGCCAATCGGATTCACCTGAAGTCCCTAATTCCGGATTATGAACACAGGCTATGCCACGTCCAACATGGACTTCACCCCAACAATAATTACAAGAGATACAGGGCCGTATTTCATTTTCTCTTCCCTGCAACGTTTTTTTTACCCATGCGGCGTCACTCAACAGGACTCGACTTAAGCCAATTAGGTCTCCATATCCCTCTGTAAGTGCTTTCTCCGCTGCCTCTGCTGTTTTTATTCGTCCCATCGTCATAACCGGTATGCTACCCACCCGCTTGCGCATGCGACCATGTAGTTTAAGGAAGGGCCCAAGAGGGAAGTGCATATCTGGCAAATGAGTCTCGAGGCTCGCGCTGGAATTCCCCTGGCTAAATGCAAAATAGTCGACCCCACCCAAAGCAACGAGATAATCGATAATCTTTTCCGCTTCGTTTGGGTCTATCCCGCCAGTAACCCCTTCATCGCACGGCATCTTTAGACCAATCAAAAACTCTTTCCCGCACTCCTTCCGTATTCGGTTGATCAGCTGACTCACGAATTTTAGGCGGCCTTCACGACTGCCACCATAGTCGTCGTTCCGATCATTGGAAAACGGTGACATAAACTGTGTAAGCAGGTAACCATGTGCTCCGTGCAATTCGATACCGCTAAACCCAGCTCTTTGAAGCCGTTCCGAAGATTCTACGAAACTATTAATGAGTTCATTTATTTCGTTATGATCAAGCTCGTGCGCAACGGTCCAGCTTAAAGGATCTGGCTTAGAGGTTGCGCTAACCGGTGTCGCCAAAGAGTTCCACAATTGCTGACGTCCGACATGGCCAATCTGGCCGACGAGCCTACAGTCCTCGCCTTCAATTGTATCCGCCCAACGTTTTAGAAGTTCAAAATTTTTTTCATCAAAAACATTCACCAAAAATGGATTGGCGATAGAGGTGTGATGGACAGGCATTAGCTCGGTCACGATCATTGCCGTTCCACCTGCCGCCCTTGCGTGGTGGTAATCAATAAGGCGTTGGGTTGGCTTTCCGTTTGCGCCATATGCAGTAACTGTAGCGGTGTGCACAATACGGTTTCGAAGTTTCTGAACCCCAACAGTAATTGGACTAAAAAGAGTGGGGTACTTCATGGACATTATAGAGATACCGTACGATTTCAGGTTGTACTACCTATTTAGGAAGACCCAATTCCAAGTACCGCTCGCATTGTGACGAAAACTATCACAACGATTCATGGATAATGAAATTTGGGCGCAAAACCCTACCATAATTTTTAAGCTAAGGTTGACCACTCCGCAACCACTTCAAGAACTGAGTCCACCAAATATGATAGATCTTCCTTACGTATGTTTAGCGCTGGAGTCAGATAGACAATGTCTCGAAAAGGCCTAATCCAAACGCCCGCCTCGATAAATCTCGTGCGCATCCAATCAAGACGCATCGACCCAGAAAGCTGAACGACCCCTATAGCTCCCTTTACCCTAATGTCTGTTACCCGTGGGATTTTATGAGCTGGTGCCAACGATTCTTTTAACTGTGACTCGATGGCCTCGACTTGCTCCAATCGCGGTTCCTGTTCAAACAAATCGAAAGAAGCGTTCGCAGCAGCACAGGCTAGGGCGTTTGCCATATATGTCGGTCCATGCATCAAGGCTGCACCGGAATCTTCAGATAAAAATGTTTCAAACACATCCTCTGATGCCACGGTTGCAGCCAATGACATCGTCCCTCCCGTTAGCGCCTTGGAAAGGGTAATGATGTCAGGAACAATCCTTGCTTCATCGTGCGCGAACATTGCGCCGGTACGTCCAAATCCGGTGAAAATTTCATCAAGTATCAAGAGCAGGCCCCACTCATTACAGGCGGCTCGCAGACGCTGCAACACAACCGCATCATGCATCTGCATGCCTCCCGCCCCCTGGACTAACGGCTCAATGATAACCGCAGCGCAATGATCAGCGTTCGACTGAAGAAACTTCTCAAACTGTTCGAAATCAGATGCGTTGCGCGGCAGCGGCAAAACATGTTGTTCAACAAGAGTACTCTTAAACAAGGAATGCATGCCTTCCTCCGGATCACAAACGGACATTGCGCCAAATGTATCGCCATGATAACCGCCCAGAAAACTTATGATTCGGTTTCGCTCGGGTCGGCCTTTGTTTATCCAGAATTGGATTGCCATCTTCAGAGCAATTTCGACTGAAACCGAACCAGATTCGGAGAAGAAAACGCGGCTCAAAGGATTAGGCAGAACATCGGTGATCCGATTGGCCAGTAGGAGAGCGGGCTCATGAACCAACCCGCCAAACATGACATGCGGCATTACATCTAATTGTTTGGCTACTGCTGCACGGATGTGAGGATGGTTGTAGCCATGACACGCAGTCCACCATGAAGCGATTCCGTCAATCAGCTCCCGCCCGTCTGCCAACCGTATTCGTGTGCCATTGGTAGCAACCACAGGGGTCGGTGGTGGAGTCGTCTGCATCTGAGTATATGGTAACCAGACGTGTGGGAACCCGTCCTCAAACCAAGTACAAGACTCTGATTCAATGCTTTTAGGCGGCACGAATAGTCCAGTATAATTTAGACGTTAAGCCGTATATCTTATCTAGGACATAAGATGACAATTTCTGCTCATAGACGTTAGTTAGTTGCGGTCTGCACCATGGTTTTATTCAGAATAGATAACGCTGGGCAGGCGTCAAGCAGCACAACATTGACAGCCTGCTTTCCATGCGGTGACAATAATAAACATGCAAAACCTAATTGAGTTCTGCTTTGCTCTCCTGATTTGAACGCCAGAGCCTTTTTGTAACCATGCAACCTCTAGATCAATTTGCAGCTGAAAAGCTCTTGCAGCTCGAATCCCAAAACCTTAGACGAATCCTGGTTGAAACCCATCGCTCGACAAATGGCACAGCTAAACGTTCTGGACGCGAACTTATCTCGTTTGCGTGTAACGATTACCTAAACCTTTCTGGCGATTCCCGAGTTGTCCGAGCAGCACAGAAGGCCATTGAGCAATACGGTGTGGGTGCGGGTGCATCCCGTCTAGTTACCGGAAATCACCCTCTCTATCAAAATTTGGAAAAACGCCTTGCTCGGCTCAAAAACACCGAGGATGCTTGCGTATTTGGTTCTGGATATTTGGCAAATCTTGGAATTATCCCAAGTCTGGTTGGAGCTAAAGACCTTATAGTTGCCGATGAGTTGAGCCACGCATGCATTTTAGCAGCCAGCAAACTAAGTTCCGCGCATCTTGAGGTATTCCGGCACAATGATATCCATCACGCAGCTGAAATTCTTAATGAGCGTCGTGCGCAGCACCCACACGCCATGATCCTTACCGACGGCGTGTTTAGCATGGACGGAGACCTTGCCCCTCTTAACGAACTTTCCGCTCTAGCCAAAGACTATGAGTCCTGGCTAATGACCGACGACGCACATGGCGTGGGAGTGCTTGGGGCCGGACGTGGTTCTACTTTTTCTAGCGGCGTTCAGGCGGAAGTACCTCTACAAATGGGGACGCTCTCCAAGGCGATTGGAAGCTACGGAGGTTACCTTTGCGCCTCTAAGTCTGTCATTAATCTGATACGAACACGTGCTCGCACACTAATTTACTCTACTGGTTTACCGCCCGCAATCGTAGCAGCGAGCATCGCTGCACTAGAAATTATTGAAACTCATCCCGAATTAACAGCAAGGCCTCTGGAGAATGCTCAGCTCTTTACGCAATTTTTAGGTGTTCCCGAAGCTGAAAGTTGCATCGTTCCCTTGGTACTAGGAGATCCAGAGCAAACACTTCGAGCTTCTGAGTCCTTGGAAAAGGAAGGTTACCTGGTCACAGCCATCCGCCCACCAACAGTACCTACAGGAACCGCGCGATTGCGATTTGCTTTTACAGCCGCCCATGATCCAAAAGATATCCGACGACTAGCAGAAATCGTAAAACAGAAAATATTGAAGGGATAATCGTATAAGTACTTACTTCATTACCGCCACGGGTACGGGCGTAGGAAAAACCTTTGTTACTGCAGCACTTTGCTATCAGCTGCGGTCGCACGGGAATCCGGCGCGTACTCTTAAGCCGGTGATCAGCGGCTACAACGAAAAAGATCTGGAGAATAGTGACTCAGGAATCCTATTGAATAGCATGGGGATACAACCTTGCCACGAAGAGGTACAAAAAATCTCGCCATGGCGTTTTTCTGCCGCCATCTCACCCGATATGGCTGCACAACGAGAAAACCGCCATATTGATTTTGAAGAACTCTTGCAATTCTGCCGAAATATTTCTGCGCAAAAAAACAGCTCACAAAAACATGTCATTTTCATTGAGGGGGTCGGCGGCGCTATGGTCCCTCTGGATGAAGAACACACGGTAATGGATTGGATGGCCACTCTCGATGTTCCAACACTCGTCGTAGCCGGCAGTTATCTTGGCACTATCAGTCATACCCTTACTACCGTAGAAGCCATGAGTCGTAATAGTATTCGGCCTGTCGCTATTATCATCAGTGAATCCCAAGAAAATCCTGTACCACTGGAGCTTACGTCGGAGACAATATCCCGGTTTCTGCCAGAAATCCCTGTAGCGACAGTTCCACGAATTGCCACTTCAAAGCATGCTTGGAAGAAAGCTCCTGACCTTCGAGGACTTATAAAAATTCCCGGAGACTGATTTTTGGAACCAACGTCGGGATTATTGAATAACTGCTGTTTACCATGGAACAACGAAAAGAGGAGCCGAAGAATGAGATTAGTTCAACTGATAATAATCAGTCTGGCAATGTTGCCCCTCTTAATCTCAGGCTCCACATCTCCCGCTGAAGCTGAAGTAAGACTTAAAGCTGCAAGCTTTCTACCCGCCCGCTCTGTATATGCGAAGTATTTTTATCGTTGGGTTGACGAACTTAATGATCGCTGCAAAGGAAAAGTTAAGATCACCATTGTCGGCCCAGAAGCGATAAGCTCGCTCGAACAATGGCGAACATTAAAGGACGGAGTAATTGATATACACTATGGCCCCCCAAACTATTACAAAGGGATTTTGGTAGAAGCGGATGTCACGAGCCTAGCGAACACCAGCGCATCCGAACAAAGGAAAAATGGTGCTTGGGAAATTATTAACACGCTTCACAATAAGAAAATGAATGCGTGGTATCTTACTCACATCATCGATGGCGTAAGGTTTTTTATTTATACGGTCAAACCGCAAAAAAATGGCCGTTTCGAAGGATTTCGTCTTCGTTCAACACCCATCTACGATGAGTTCTTCAAATCTCTCGGTGCCGCGCCAGTACGTATGTCCCCCCCTTCCCTTTACACGGCTCTCGAACGAAACACGGTAGACGGCTATGGCTGGCCGCTTTGGGGTGTCACAGACCTCGGTTGGCACAGACATACCAAATATCGGCACGGCCCTGGTTTTTTCAGCGCAGTCGTTAACATACTTGTTAATCTTGACCGCTGGAACACCCTCTTGGATAGCCAACGCCAGTGTTTAACCGACATGTCAATTTGGCTCGAAGCAGAATTCCCAAAATGGCGGGAAATCGAAAACGAGAAACAAGTCGCAGCACAAACGTCCGCGGGGATCACATATGTCGATATGGGTGCAGAATTTTCGAACCTTGCTCACCAAATACACTGGAATGTTCTGATGAAAGCAAACCCAGTTGCCATTAGTGCCCTGCGAACTCTTTTAGTCCATTAAACTCTCGTCCAGAATTGAAATGGACACATCACATCTGTACCAATACTGATAGCCAGCAACTTGTCTGACAACTCGCCGATCCCAAAACGTTTGAAGTGGATAGATTCACTAATTGATGGCCTTGCCGCAATCGCTGGCATCATATTGTGTGCGCTCACCTTGCTTCTATGTTTTGACGCCGTTGGGAGAACCATAGTCAGGTTCGCTGGTGATGCGGGCTGGGGGTACACCATACCGTGGACATTAGATGTAGCGGAATATGCACTTTATCTTATGACATTTTTTGGCGCCCCGTGGGTATTGCGCGAAGGTGGTCATATTGCCATAGATCTGTTGGTCGAACGTCTAGCGCCCGTCCCGCGACGCTGGGTTTCGGTTGCAACCGATATAATTGGGGCACTTGTCTGCGCAGCGCTATTTTACTATTCCTGCCAGGTGTGGTGGACATCCTTTGACGAACAAGTTCTGATACACGAAACTTTCGTTTTTCCCGAATGGACACTGTTAAGTGTGGCTCCAGCTACATTCCTTATGATGACCATCATAATGTTGTGTCGCGCGCACCGCCCATTAATTAACTCGATACGCAATAGGCTAAAAACCGGACTGTAAACCCATGGAATGGTATTACGTCCTAGCCATTTTGGTTGGCACCCTACTCTTTTTCATGCTTCTTGGTCTCCCGGTGGTATTTGCCTTCTTCGCCGCAAACATCATAGGAGCCATGCTTTTTATGGGTGGCGAAAAAGGCGTGGCACAACTAATTCGAAACGCGGTCGTTGCTACACAAAATTTTTCCCTTTTGCCAATACCCCTATTCATTTTAATGGGCGAAATCATGTTTCACACAGGAGTCGCGGCTCGTGCTATCGACGCAGTGGACAAATTAATTGCGCGTGTCCCCGGGAGACTATCTTTAGTCGCCATCGTAGGCGGTACACTGTTTTCGTCGCTCTCAGGATCCACGATCGCCAACACAGCTATGTTGGGAAGCACACTTTTACCGGAGATGTACAAGCGTGGTTACAAACCGGAGATAGCGATTGGTCCAATTGTAGCGGTCGGCGGAATAGCAATGCTGATACCACCATCGGCGCTAGCCGTGCTTCTTGGAAGCGTTGCACGAATTCCGATTAGTGATCTCCTGCTCGCGTCAATCCTGCCAGCGCTTATTCTAGCTTTTCTGTTTTATGTGTACGTGACGATACGATGCTGGCTAAACCCAAGTATCGCGCCAAGTTACGACATCGCTGGAATGACCTGGTGGCAGCGCATAAAACCATTCCTGATTTATGTGTTGCCTCTAATGAGCATCTTTCTGGTTGTCGTCGGCAGTATTGTTGCCGGAATTGCGACACCCACCGAATCTGCAGCCCTTGGGACCGTGGCATGTCTTATCATAGCTGCTGCGTATAGGTCGCTACGATGGCATAATTTTATTACATCGGTCCGACAGACCGTGCGCTTTAGCGTAATGACATTGTTCATCATTTGCGGGTCGATAACTTTCTCTCAAATACTTGCATTCTCTGGAGCATCAGCCGAACTCTCCAGTGTCATCTTAAACTCCGAATTGGCTCCGCTTTTTATTTTACTCGGAATGCTCGCAATTCTCATGATTCTGGGCTGCTTCATGGATCAGGTGAGCATGATAATGATCACGATGCCACTTTATATGCCGGTGATTGAACAGATAGGCTACAACGTTGTGTGGTTTGGCGTATTAACGTTGATGGTCATGGAGATCAGTTTAGCAACACCACCTTTTGGGCTTCTACTTTTCGTAGCCAAAGGCGCAGCCCCGGCAGACACAACAATGCGGCAGGTTATAACCTCTGTCCTACCCTTCGTCTTTATAGCAATGTTAGTGGTCGCATTACTCATAGCAATCCCACAGTTGACGCTTATCGTTCCTGAGTTAATCAACAATTAAAACGTATACCTCTGGCGTTTATACGTATCAGCGTGTGAATGTTCACTTTCTCCGCCTCCTGGCTGGTCTTTATTGAAGACTAGGGCGCACTCTCTTCGGTTTTAATATCCTGTTGTGACCTCGACCTGAATATTGTCTGGATCTTGCAGATAAACAGAGCCCCGCTCTTCTGTTCCGTGGAGAGAATACGCTATCCCTTTATTCTTTAGCCTAACGATAAGGGCTTTAAACCGCACCGAGGTCGCCTTGAGAGCAACATGATGCATGCTCCCTATTCCTCGCACGGTGGACTCACCGCCACGCTTGGGAAAATCAAAGAAAGCCAGTAAATTTTCTCCGCCCATATCAAGAAAAATATGTGTAGACGTAGGTTCATCTCGATTAGCGACAATTTTAGTAAGACGCATTTGCAAAACACTAGTGTAAAATTCAATTGTGGCACCAAGGTCAGAGCTTATTAGCGCTAGGTGATCAACTCCCTCAGTACCAACTTCTCCGTTCCCGGAATCTGCACTCGACAAATAACGGCTTCGTAACTCCTCTCGGTAATTCTCATAGCCACTACTTTCAGTCATTTTTTTCTCCAGCGGAGAACCAAGATTTTTGTCTTAGTTAATAACTATTCCCCATAACTTAAGTCCAGTTAGCGATTTCTGGGTAAATCGAGACCGATGTCTTCGAGGTGGCTCATGTCCTCCCCAATCCTCTCCAACGCCATCTGTGATAGAGGAGGCTTTAGTATCGATTTAACATTTGTTTCAACGTGGGCCGGATTCCCACTCCCAAATAATACTACATTGGCACCAGGTTCATGCCGGACATATCGGTACGCCGCATCAATGATACTGGTAGCACCGCCTTCTTTAAGAAGAAAATCGAATGGATTGGTGGAGTGATTGTATTTTTCCGCCAATTTTCCGTCGGCCACCAACTTTTCGACGGTCGATGAAAGGTAGGCAGAATCACTAAAAATGCTCCGCACTGCAAACATAATAAGGGTGCCAATATTTTTCTTCAGAGTCCGAGCAAATACCGAATCACGGGCATTTTGATGCATCATATGAAAACCAACCATGACCACTTCCCAGCACTCATCTTCAAAAGCGTGCGTTAGCATGAGGTGTTTGGGATCATTTGGTGGAGTTTCCGTAATACCCAAGTGGGAAAATTTCCCTTTTTCACGTTCTCGGAGTAAGGCCGGAACGAGCTCGTCGCACACATATTCATAGTCTCGGCGTTGTACCGCATGCAAATGAAAGACATCTACAAAATCAGTCTGAAGGTTCCGCAAAGAACGCTCAAGACTGGCAACTATTTGGGACGCCGAATGCAAATTCCGCGGCTCTGGAATACGGCATTTTGTTGAAATGATAACTGAGTCTCGAGGGACTTTGTGAAGAGCTGTTCCGAGAATTTTTTCTGTTCCATACACCTCCGCTGTGTCAAAAAAATTGACCCCTAGATCCAACGCCTGGTGTATGATTGAAATCGACTCCGCGACAGTGCTACCCGTAGATTGGCCCAGGCGGCTATTCCCACCGCACCCCAGACCAGCAACGCTAACCTGAAGTCCTGTTGCCCCAAGACTGGTAAATTCCATCGCTTAACTCCGACAGTATGCCAGGATGATCAAACCTAAGTCCTCTGGGGAAATCAGCCCGCGGCCTTAATTCCTCTAGGCGGGAACATAGAACTAGAATCAGGTGATTTACAGGGATGGATTAAATTTCGTACGCTAATGCCGGCTCTAAAAGGATCTTGCCTCTATAATTCGCACTCTTAAAAAGATTAAGTGGCACCGGCGTGACGAAGGAGAATGGTCATGGCAATCGAACTAAGCGTAGCCACCAGTGGCCTTTCTGTGTGGTTTAGCAATGATATAGGGGAGACCTGGGACCGACCTTACAGTGAATCTGGCTTGTATTTGGAAGCGCGTGTTTGGGCGTTATCGTCTCATCCAGGTGAGCCAGAACATCTTTATGCAGGAACAGATTCAGGAATTTATCGATGGGATAAGGTGACTCAACAATGGAGCCATTTATCTTCACCGATGGACCCGCTATCGGTTTGGTCCCTTGCACAGGCACCCCATGACCCACGCCTAATCATTGCTGGCACGCAACCCGCGGCCCTTTATCTTTCCAAAAATTCTGGAGAAAGTTGGGAAAAACTTTCAGCGCCACTTCCTAATTCATGTCAATTCATCGGCTCCCCACGCGTCACGCACGTCTCCTTTGATCCCGTTGAGCACGACAGACTTTGGGCAGGTGTAGAGATTGGCGGTGTATGGACTAGCGACAACAATGGACAAAGCTGGGAAGCACGCAACGACGGGCTTATTTCCGAGGACATTCACGGACTTTCCATATCTAACAATGGCACCCAAAGAATGTTCGCAACTACCAACAAGGGGCTACACGTCAGTGACGATGCTGGTACGCATTGGAGTTTTCAACGCCTCGACTCGCCTTGGCAATATTGTCGCGTCATAGCACCGCGCCCAGACAGGAAAGTCCTTTTCCTTAGCAACGGCAATGGCCCTCCTGGTTCTAATGGTCGCCTACTTAAAAGCTTTGATGGGGGGGAAAGCTGGTGCGATGCCCACTTGCCGGGCACACTCAATAGTACCGTGTGGTGCCTAGCAATGCATGAGTCGGATCCCCAGTTGATCTTTGCTGCAACTAATCTTGGTCAGGTGTTCCGAAGTGCTGATGGCGGTGAAACGTGGATTAAGCTTAACCGAGAATTTGGAGAAATTCGCGCGATCACGTGGCGACCGACGAACTAGCCAACATTAATTGGGAAACCCTTCGAATCCGGTAACTCTGGCCAACGTCTCAAAAAACGCTCGTTTTCTAGACGTGTTGATAGCCCAGTTTATCGGAGGATTTTGGTATCCGTTGATGTAGTCTCCATAGAAGAGTTTTCCTCCGGCGGCAGCGCCAGGGTCAAAATAACCCCATCCAGCCCGCACCTGTAAAGCAGCACGGAAGTTGTGGCACGGCTGGTCAAAATCGAAATGATCATCTTCATTAAAAAATACTGGTTGCCCGCGGTAACTCGGGACCGACCGAACCCGTTTTACCATACGTTTTATACCTTCGGGACGGTCGACTCCGTTTCCATGCAAAAGAATAAAATCAGATACTTCGACCACCTCAGGACTTGGCGCCTCACGCTGGGTAAAACTTGTACCCACCAAAAGACGATGATTCCCATACTCAACAGAGCGTGCTTGCGAAATTAATTCATGGACCCGATGCGGTTGCAAAATTTGATGTTCGTATCTAGGAACATCAGTTTCATTATTTATTTCGATAATCACATTTCGATAACCCTGACGAAGTATCCACAGACAGACCTCACCTACAGCTGCACGTACCGCTTTTTCATCCGATAATTTTTCATCCTGGCCGAAATAGAATAGCCCCAGGCAAACAATGAGACCTGCAGCATCTGCCGCCTCAATAAGATGAGCAGTGCGCGAGCAAGTGTCCGGATCAAATACCCCAGCGCCATCAAATCCACTTGACTGCCAAGGCTGAGATTCTAAACCGGTTAAACCGGCCCAAATGTCGGTATCTCCTGCACCGGGATGTCGAACATGAATGCGCCTACGTAGTTCATTCAGAAAAACCGGATTATCACGATAATATCCAAGCGGTGAACCACCCTGTAAATTGACATTAATCGCGGTCAATCCATGTGCGGCATAAACAGGAAGCATTTTTGCTAATTCAATAGTGTTGCGTCCCGCTTCCCAAATTCCAGTGTCAGGGTAGGCCCACAGATGGCGGGTCAATGAATTCGAGTCGTCAAAAACGCCATTCGCCATTCGAGTGTTGAGGAGCAATCCCTCAATATGGATATCTTGATGCCAACGTCCTTCATAAGTCGGATGGCCATTAATCAGCCAACTATCTCCATCAATTTCAATCTCGCTACGAGCTTTCCACATATTTCGACGATACCTTCAACTCCATCTGCTAATTTCTGATATCACAGGGGTTCTTGTAAATTTTAACAAACAAACCGGGCAAAAAACGGATATACAGGCGACAAAAAGCCTTACGCTAGGATGAAGCAGGCGTAATCGACACTATTGCGGTTAAATTAGATGGGGACCTTAAGTAATACTCTTGCCCCCTACTTCCCTAGCAACGGCATATAGCTGTCTAATAGTTTGAAGCAGGTGTCACGATCTTCTGTGGGGATTCGCAATAAAGCTCTATGGATTCCAAGTTCATCGTAGGACTGCAACTTTTCCTTTTCAGGCGGAGCACCGAATACAGAAACCGAAATCGATGATAGATCGCGTCCTCCTTCCTCTGCAACACGGCGAAGGCGTGTCATTCCATCTACTATGTCAGCCCGTGGACGTGGCAACCATCCATCACAAAAATCGACCACGCGCTTCAATGTATAGTCCGTCTCTCCACCAAGAATAATTGGGGGGTGCGGCCTTTGAGCTGGCTTCGGCCACGAAAAAGCTGGGTCGAAGTCGACGAATTCGCCATGAAATTCTCCCTTCTCCTCTGTCCAAAACTGCTTCATGGCGAGAATATTTTCTTTTAGCAACTTGAAGCGACTTGAATATTGAGCCCCATGGTTTTCCATCTCATCCACATTCCAACCACCCCCAATTCCAAAGATAAACCGGCCCTTTGACAGGTGGTCAAGGCTAGCAACACATTTGGCCGTAGCGATGGGGTCACGCTGTGGGATTAAACATATCCCTGTCCCGATTTTGAGCGTTTTCGTCGCGGCCGCAACGAAGGACAGAGCCACAAAAGGATCGTACGTGTGATAGTACTCTTTCGGTAGGTCACCCCCTCCGGGCCATTCCGTTTTTCGGCTAGCGGGTATGTGCGTATGTTCGGGAACCAGCAATGATTCAAAACCACGCTGCTCAAGCTCAGTCGCGAGTTCTACGACATCGATCGAGTATGCGGTAGGAAAGAAATACGCTCCAATATCCATTGCTTCATCTCCAGATTTATTTCGTCTGTCCTGCTAAAACGTTCGATACCAAAACTTTTCTATCAACTAATTCATATGGACTCAAATATCTATTCTTTACCAAGACTTCTCGAAAAGAAATTTCTGATACTCACCCAAACAGATTTCACCAACAGCCATCCGATTTTCAAATCGCGACCGCTCCTTTGGTAGTCCTTCTTAGGACCCTCAAAACCCGCACGCCGACTCAGCATTTCATCCAAGCTTGCGCTGAATTGAGTCGTAATTTGTCGTGCAAATTCCTCAACGATGGCACCGCGTCCAATCTGCGCTAGAGAACCATTCAGTGCATAGTCTGCCTCCACCTCCACCAAGGTTTCGGAGCCCTCGCCAATGTCAATCAACTGGTAGGAAAGGGTGGCTTTAGCACCTGAGTTGGAACCTTTGTCCCTTCCTTTTCCGTGCAATCTCCCACTCCACGACCCATGATTCCGATCAACCAGACCATCACCCACGAAGTGCAGTCGCATCGGTCCTAGTCTTGCAGTGACTTCACCGGTAAAAGATTCCGAACCCTCTAGTTTCGTAATTTTGGCACCGGGAAAACAATTTGCCAGTGCCTCAATATCGTGGAACAAATCCCACACATCCTCCCGAGGATGTGGCACGGAAATTTTTTGCGAAAGCCTCATCCGTTTTCACTAGGAGGCCCTAGCACTCGTCGCAAAGCACACACAATCCCTTTGTAACCGGTACAACGACAAAGATTGCCTGCTAGCTCCAAACGAAGACGATTGTCATCTGCATCCGGCAACCTGTGTACGATGTCGTACGCAGTGATCAACATCCCAGGCGTACAGTAACCGCACTGCAACGCATGTTCTGAAATAAAAGCGGAACGCAATTTTTCCATCTGGGGATCATCTTTAAATCCTTCGATTGATATCACTTCTGCGTCATCACAAGATGCGGCCAACGTAATACAAGATCTCGAAGGCGCGCCATTGATCCAGACGGTACACGCGCCACACACACCATGCTCACACCCCAAATGAGTGCCTGTTAACAGTAACGTTTCGCGCAAAAAATCCGCCAAACTTTGCCGAGATTCTATGGTTTCATTTACTTTTTTCCCGTTCACCCTCAGTCCAATATTCACCTGGGTCATATCTGTACCTCTGCTATCGCTTTTCGAAGTGCAGCGAAATGCGTGGTACGTTCGTAAGATTTAGAACTGCCCAGGAAAGCATCGATCTTGGATTCTTCCTTGCCGTCCCAAATCTCATCCAAACAAGCCGGGCTCGACTGTCTTGCACCAAGAACGGTCTTGTGGAGATCTAATTTTTCATCAACCAACATGACCGCAATAGCCTTCGCAAATTCTCCTGGCTTTTGACATGCCTTCACGTAGGCCCAACGGGCTGATTGCGTTAATCTAGGCAACTCGATGGCAAATAGAACTTCGTCATCATTCAGGCTGGTCTGAAACGGCCCTTCCAGAAATTTGTTTATATCGACGGTCCGGGAGCCATTCGGCCCTCTTACCTCAAGTCGGGCCCCCATTGCGGTAAGTGCGGAAGGCCAGTCCGCCGAAGGATCTGCATGAGCAAGGCTTCCACCGACCGTGCCACGATTACGAACGGCTCGATAAGCAATCCCGCCTGCCACTTCACGTAAATAGAGGCCGGTTTTTCCTTCTACAATCCCGTCCTCAATCATTGCATGCGTAACCCCGGCACCAATTCTCACAGTTTTGTTTGTTTGTTCAACTCCGTGAAGCTCTCTCAGTCGAGATATGTCGACAACCAAGTCCGGTCGTACCAGACGAAAATTCATCATAGGGCACAACGACTGACCGCCCGCCAGAAGTTTCTTGAAGACACTTTGGTCCGCCAAGACTGTTACGGCATCCTCTAGAGATGATGCCCTATAATATTTAAATGCGGGCGCTTTCAAGTGCCTACGCTCTCACGTTGTGATTTCGCATCCTGGATTGCAGTTAATATTCTCCTTGGAGTCATCGGCGTTTCACAAACCTCCGCTCCAACCCGGCACAATGCGTCATTAACCGCATTCGTCACAGCTGCGACAGAACCGATGGCGCCACCCTCCCCAATCCCCTTTTGTCCAAATAACGAGTACGGAGACGGCGTTTCCATATGCTCGATATGAATGTTTGGCACTTCAGTGGCACCCGGCAGAACATAATCTGCAAGAGTAGAAAACAACGGTTGGCCATTCTCATCGAATGGCATTTCTTCGTATAAAGCTGTGCCAATACCCTGGGCTGCGCCTCCGAGAATTTGGCCATCAACAATCATAGGGTTTATGAGCACACCACCATCTTCCACAACGACGTATTTGATTATTTCCACAGTCCCAAAATGTGGATCGACTGCCAGGACAGCAGCATGTGCAGCATATGAGAACGTCCCATCGTCCCGTCTTAGTTTGTACCCAGCTGTTACTTCTAACCCTTGCCGATCTACATCCGCAGGCAAATCTTGCGGTCGATGGTACCAAGTACGCGCAACATCGATCAGGGAAATTTGGCCTGACGGGGCTTTGACGTAACCGTCCTCAACCTGAGTGTCCTCAAGTTCCGCTTGCAAAAGATGCGCCCCAATTAATTGAATGCGTTCACACAACTTTTCGCATGCGGTTGCGACTGCCCCACCGGACATCACCATCACCCTTGATCCCCACGTCCCGGTGGAATAGGGCGACAACTCTGTGTCGCCATGAACTATTTTGATGGACTCAATATCAAGTCCAAGGATCTCATGTGCCACCTGGGCTAATGTCGTTTCTGATCCTTGACCATGACACTGAATTCCCACTCGAACCTCTAGGCCTCCGTCCGGAGTGAATCTAACAAACGCCTGCTCGTAGCCCGGAATCATGGGAATTCCCCAAGCTGAGTAAACTGCCGTACCATGAGCCGCCTGTTCGTTGAAAATACCCATCCCCAGACCTACCAATCGCCCATCGGGTTCTCCGAGAACCTGCCGTTTACGTACCCCCTCCACATCAATTGCTGCAGCCGCCCGTTTCAGACACTCTGGATAATCACCACTGTCAAAATGTTTGTTTACGATGTTATCGAAGGGCATTTGCTCTGGAGTAATCAAATTCTCCAGACGAACATCGTGTGGTTCCTTGTTTATTTTTCTCGCAACCAAGTCAACCATGGATTCAAGTGCATAACAAACTCCTGCCCTCGCAACCCCTCTGTAGGGAAGAATTGGACACTTGTTTGTTGCTACCGACCAAGTCTGGCAGCGATATGCTGGAAAATTGTACGGGCCCGGAAGGATGCTAGCGACTTGCGTTGCCTCCAGGCAAGCGGTGAACGGGTAGGACGAGTAGGCCCCAGCATCTACCGTTACCTTCGCATCAAGGGCAAGAAATTTCCCTTCCTCGTCCGCACAGAGCGTAATGTCGTAGTAATGCTCACGAGCATTTGCCGAAGCTGTCAGCGCTTCACGACGATCCTCGAGCCATCGTACCGGCCGATGGAGATGTATAGCCAACCAGCACACGACAAGTTCTTCGGGCAACAAAATTGCCTTGTAACCAAACCCTCCACCCACATCCGGTGCGGTAACTCGTACGGCACTCTCGTCCAAACCCAGACATTCGGCCAAACCCGTTCGCACAATGTGCGGGATTTGTGTCGCCGTATGCACAACCAACTGTTGCGTTCTGTGGTTCCATTCCGCTACGACACCTCTCCCTTCAAGAGGGGCCATACACTGACGAGACATTCGAAGACGCCGCGAAATTTTCACAGGCGCTGACGCAAGCGCAGCCTCTACACCGGTGTCCACGTTGGTCTCTAGAAAGACATTATCGCCCCATTCCTCGTGCACCAGAGGCACATCAGGAGCGCGGGCAGACAACATATCAGTGACAGGTTCTAATTCCTCAATATTAGCGAAAACCTCATCAACAACGTCTTCCGCTAACGCACGATTGCCGCCAACGCACACGGCCAATAGTTCTCCTACCAGACGAACCTTGTTGGAAGCGAGGGGGGGTTGTTCGGACGATTTGAAACCTTTCAGGCCCGAATTGGCACGAATTGTTTTAAGGCCTGTTAAATCCTTCGCCGTAAAAACGGCCTCGTGAAATTGTTCTGGGACATCGATAGATACTATGCGGCCGTGGGCAACGGGGCTGCGCACAAATGCAGCATCTAACATACCAGCAAGTTTGATATCACCCACAAACTGGCCGCGACCATGCAAAAATCGGCCATCTTCTTTTCGGGCTACCGCGGCTCCAATTCCTGTATTTGCCAATTTTATCCCGCTACATTACTTCTGTTATCGGAAGCATAGACGCATCTGCATCGTACGTTTTCCCGCTACGCCTACAAAACCTCGGCCTGACCAATCGATCTACGACGACTTCCGCATCGCCGTTGTCGCATAGTTTCCAATGACCTCGTTCATCTCTGACCAACACCAGAAACAATTTTGGAACCCCTTGTGCCATTCCTCGGGCTTCACTAATCACATTTCTGCCTATGCAGATCGGCCTCAGATTTAAGTTTACTGGCGAGCCAATGCCCACATCTGTTCAGGAAGCCATAGAGCAATCGCTGGAAAAGCCATCACTAACCCTATTGCAATAACTTCAAGAGCGATAAACGGCGCCACTCCTTTATACATATGGACCAAGCGAATTTCCGGAGGACTAATGCCACGTAAATAGAATATCGCGGGAGCCATGGGTGGTGTCAGATAGCTTGTCTGTATCACAATCAGGAAAAGAATACAGAACCAACTTTTAACCTGTGAAGGATCTAAGCCGTAAAATTCAAACTTGGATATGATTGGTATTGCGATCGGTATGATGATCAAAATTATAGAGATAAGATCCAATACGAAGCCCGCTATAAAGGCAAGCAGCAGCAAAATACACAGGGTCGCCCAACCTGATAGCTGAGCTGATTCCACCAAACGTTGTGTGCCGATTAGGCCTCCTGAAATTGTAAAGACCGTAGCAAATATATTTCCCGCCAACAAAATGGTCAGGATCATTGCTGTGATAAGTAGAGTGTTCTTCAGTGCCTGCTTCAGCACCTCAACGCTGAGTTTTTTGTAAATTATCGTCAATATTACTGAGCCCAACGCTCCCATCGCAGCAGCCTCGGTCGGAGTTGCCCAACCTAATATAATGGTTCCAAGTACGGAAAATATCAGCGCTAGTGGAGGGACCAACGCAACAGCGGTTATCCACAGTTTCCGAACAAGTGGTGGCTCATTCTCATCAGGAGGAAGACGCGGTCCATCCTCAGGTCGCAGGGTACAACGAATGAGAATATAAGCGATGTATAGCGCTGCCAGTATGAGGCCTGGGAATAACATACCCATAAAAAGTCCACCAACATCAACGTCAGCAACCGGGCCTAGAATTATCACGACGACCGATGGTGGAATAACTGTTCCGAGTGAACCACCTGCACAAATTGTCCCTGAAATCAGACCTTTATCGTAGGCATAACGTAACATCACGGGGATCGCGAGCAGCCCAACAACTGTCTCCGTAGCACCAACCACACCACTTGCTGCCGCAAAAATAACGCATAATATTACCGTCCCGACCGCGAGTCCGCCCGGCAACCGCCGTGTCCATAAGTGGATCGCCTCAAACAATCGCTCAGCAATCCCGGATCGCTCAAATAAGGAACCCATTAATATGAATAGCGGTACCGCAGCCAAAACATACGCGGATGAAACATTGCCGATAACCTGAGAAAAAACGTTGACAGCCGGCAGGGAGAAATTGAAGGCGATAGCACCGAACACGAAGGCAACAGACAGCAGTGAGAAAGCTACCGGGAATCCTAAAAAAATCATCAACATAAGTGCCGGAAACATCCACAGTGCTAATCCGACACTCATCCGATAGTTTCCTCGCCTTCCGCTTCCAAGACTCTAGGTTTCGAGAGCACCAGAATGCACTTCATCACCTCGGCTATCGTTTGCATCAATAGCAGCACGAACCCGATTACAAAGGTAAATTTGAATGGCCAAATAATTGGATTCCAAGCTGACTCACCCGACAATTCATTGACTTTGTAGGCTTGGTGGAAATATTCCCAAAGTCCTGCACACAACCACAGAATCATAGGTAAAAGGATCAAAAACCCGAATAAATCGATTATGGAACGAGATTTCAGACCTAAGTTGTCATAGAGAAAATCCACACGGACATGTCGTCGCATCTGCATACAATAGGCAATGCCAAACATAAAAGAGGTTCCCATCAGCATATAAGCGACCTCAAAAGCCCATTTCGTAGGCGCACCCAGGAAGTACCGAGAAATAACTTCAAAGACCATCGACATCATGAGCAAGGTGAAACCCCAGGCGCCAATCCAGGCAAAAAACCGGGTGTAATTTTCCACTGCTTGTATCAGGGGCATCACACTGAACCCGGCTACCGACCGCACGGTACCAATAAGTATCGTCAGTGCCACACCTACGAGAAATAAGACAATCAATAATTCAAAGATGCTCGAGAACGGTGCCTCAGCAACTATCTTGAAAAATGAGCCGGTATCTTGAAAAAATGAGGTCCAAAAATACATCAGGATTCGGCCAATGAAATTCAGAAAACTTCGGAAAAACTCCAACATTTCCATGCCTCAAGCGTCAACTGAATCGAAACCTATATAATCCAACCTTCTAGCTGCAATTATTGTTAGGCCTTTATGTCACAGCAATGGACCGCTACCGTCTCAACGTCGGCCAATCGGGAAACGAAATTTTGGCCAAGTTTCCATATCCTTTTGGAAAATTCGGCGATGTTCCAGTACGCGTTTAAACCATGCATTCTCGGCGGCCTGTTTATCAGCCCACTCATCAGCCGCCTTGTTTGCAGCACGTATAAACTCCGAATCCAAGATCACAATCTCATTGCCGGCTGAGCGCATTTCCTCAAGAGCCGCAATGTCCCGATAGGGATAACGTGTCCAACTATCTAGAATCATCAGCCTGCCAGCTAATCGCAGAATCTCCCTATCTCGTTCAGAAATGCGCTCCCAAGCATCCATATTAAACACGCATTCAAACACGGCACCGGGCTGATGCACGCCGGGCATGATGATATATTTAGCAATTTTGTGAAACCCGGACGGAAGGTTGATGGATGCCGAACTCCATTCGATAGCATCGACAACACCGCGCTCCAGGGCGGGGTACACTTCTGCACCTGGCAGAATCACTGTGGAGGCACCAAGGTTTCCGGCTATCTCCGCCCAAGCACCGGACGTACGTATCTTTAGACCTTTCAGGTCCTCAAGGGTTTGCACACGTTTCGTCGAATGCAAGAAAATTTCCGTCGGAGCGATGCCACATGGAATTGACGCAACTCCAAACATCTCCTTGCGATACTCGAACCACAAGTCAGATGCTCCTGCCTCATGTAGCCATATGATCAACTCTTCCGGATTTAGGCCACCCGCCATATTCCCAAATAACACCGTTGTTTTATCGATACCCCAGTCGTAGCCCATCCAGGTATGGCCTGCTTGAACAACATTTGACTTCACGGTATCGGAGACTTTCAGTGGGCTCCCAAGCGTGCCGCCCGGGAATACGTTTATCCGGATTCTTCCGTCGGTCAGAGTGTCCACCATCTTAGCGTAGCCTTTGGCATCTTCCTCCAAAATGGGCCCTCCGCCCCAGGCTGTTGCCATATTCCAAATTTCGTCAGCGTTAGCCGAATGAGCTGAAATCAACAGGCCAATGGCAGCCACCACCACCGACGTATTAACGATGTTTCTCAGCATTTTTCCCTCCAACCACTAATATTAGGAATCGCGAGAATCTTCCATTCAGACACGCACTGCATTACCGCATAGACTCAAATGTTAGCATAGCCAGAAAGACACTACGTTAGCGCCTGAACTGTATGGCGTCCTAAGATACCTAACAAGTGAGCTTGTCCTAGCGGTGATTGGCTGAAGGAGTTTGTGAAAGGTACCAAGGAAACCTCTGCCGCCTTTCCATCCGGCAGTTTCTAGTTGATCGTAATGTCTACCAACACGCCTGATTTCGATTCCCATGGCTCACCGCTAGATCACAAGGCGCTGACCGATGCCAAAACTGTAAGCGCTATACTTCTGTTGTCGTGTTTGCACAGCAGCATAGGTTTCCTATCCTTTCCCCACCTAAATAATGCAAGTAAATTTTTACAAAGTAGAACAAACTAAACCCAACAACTTTATAGATGCAATAATGTATAGCTAACTAATAGTTATGCAACCGATGTTCCCGTTCGATATCGCGCCATCCACGACGCGGGTCATATGAAACACAGCTCTCTTTTATTATTTAATTTTGGAAAGAGCCTTTACCACAAAGTCAAAGGACGTCTCCAAGACATCCCGACCGCATTCGTGCTGGCCGGTCACACTGTTGTCATTGAGACTGACCGAATTCCCACCAACGACCGGACTCACGAGCCCGCCGATTCGCCGCACATACGCCGGAATGTGAGTTCCTCGGTATATCAAGCCTTGCCGTACCCACCTCCACCCGGGGTTTCGATTACGAACACGTCACCGGGGAGCATCTCCGTGCCGTCAGTGCCGGAGAGCTCGGTCACCGTGTTGTCAGCGCGCTCGACGTAATTTCGGCCGCACTTTCCTGGCTCGCCGCCGGCGACTCCGAACGGTGCCACCCGGCGATGACCCGAGACCACGGCCGCGGTCATCGCCTCCTCGAAACGCACTCGGCGGATGATGCCGTGTCCGCCCCTATGCTTACCGGCGCCGCCCGAGCCGTGTCGGATCGAGAACGATTCGAGGACCACCGGGAAACGCCACTCCAGGATCTCCGGGTCGGTCGCCAGGGTATTGGTCATGTGGGTGTGGATCGCGTCTGTGCCGTCGTAGTCGGGCCCGGCGCCGGCACCACCGCAGATGGTCTCGTAGTTCTGATAGCCGGCATTGTTCCCGAAGGTGAAGTTGTTCATGGTTCCCTGACCCGCAGCCATGATACCGAGCGCTCCGATCAGAGCGTTGGTTACAGCTTGGCTCGTCTCGACGTTGCCCGCGACCACGGCGGCCGGGTACTTGGGCGCCAGCATACAGCCTTCCGGTATGATGACGTTGAGTGGCTTCAGGCAGCCGGCGTTGAGCGGGATTTCGTCGTCGACCATGAGTCGGAACACATAGAGCACCGCGGCCATGCACACCGAAGACGGCGCGTTGAAGTTCGAGTTTTGCTGTGGCGACGTGCCGGTGAAGTCGATGACCGCCTCGCGCTTCTCCTTGTCGACCTTGATGCTGACGCAGATCTTGGCGCCCGAATCCATCTCGTATTCGTATGAACCGTCGGTCAACACGCCGAGCACGCGGCGGACGCACTCCTCGGCGTTGTCCTGGACGTGCTTCATGTAGGAGTGAACGACGTCGAGCCCGAAATGGTCAATCATCTTGCGCAGTTCCTGAACGCCCTTCTCGTTGCCCGCGATGTGGGCCTTGAGATCGGCGAGATTGTGACGGAAGTTGCGCGTGGGATACGGCGCCGTAGTGAAAAGTTTCTCGGTCTCAGCCTCCAGCAGCCGGCCGGCGGCGACGAGCTGAAAATTATCGATCAGCACGCCTTCCTCGTCTATGTGGGTCGAATTGGGCGGCACCGAGCCCGGCGTGACGCCACCGATCTCGGCGTGATGACCACGCGCCGCGACATAGAACAGAATGTCATCTCCGGCCCCGTCGAACACTGGCGTGACGACGGTGACATCCGGCAGGTGCGTGCCGCCATTGTACGGCGTATTCAGCATGAAAACATCGCCTGGTACGATAGTGCCATGGCGTTGCTCGGCGACGGTTTTGACGCTCTCGCTCATCGAGCCCAGATGCACCGGGATGTGCGGCGCGTTGGCAACCAGGCTGCTGTCTGGTGCGAACACCGCGCAAGAGAAGTCGAGCCGCTCCTTGATGTTGACTGAATACGACGTGTTCTTGAGTATCACGCCCATCTGCTCGGCGATCGACATGAACAGGTTGTTGAATACCTCGAGCATCACGGGATCCGCTTCGGTTCCGACAGATACTTGGGATGCCCGCAGCTCAACTCGCCTCAGCACGAGCTGGTTGCGACTGTTGACCTCGGTTCCCCAGCCGGGCTCGAGTACGGTGGTGGCGATGGCCTCCTTGAGCACAGCCGGGCCAGTGATGCGGCAGCCCGGCAGCATAGCCTCGCGGTCATAGACCTTTGTCCTGTGCGCCGCACCCGCCATATAGGTCTCCACCTCGGCGAGCGGCGCCGGTGGATTGCTCGGACCGACCTCAAGCTCGGGATCAGCGACGTCTGTGCCGCCCGATATCACTTCAACGTTGATCGCCTCGACGATGTGGCTCTTCTCCGGCGAGATAAAGCCGTATTGCTGATGGTGGGTTTCCTCAAACGCCTTCACCATCATCTCCTGATCGCCGAAGTCCACGATCAGTGGCGAATCGGTGCCCTCGTATCGCAAATGCACCTTGCGGACAACGCTGGTGCGTGCCGGATCACCGCCTTGGCGTTGCATCTCTGCGCGGCCATCGGTCTCCATCTCAGTGAACGTGCTATTCAGCTCCTCAATCTGCTTGTCGTCCAGCGTCGCCTCGACCGCGCGTTCGCGCATGACCCGAAGATCGGCGAGTCCCATGCCATAGGCCGACAGCACGCCGGCGAATGGGTGGATGAACACGCGCGTGATTCCGAGCGCATCGGCGACCAAGCAAGCGTGCTGGCCGCCGGCACCACCGAAGCTGTTGAGCGTGTACTCGGTGACGTCGTGGCCACGTTGGATCGATATTTTCTTGATCGCCTTGGCCATGTTCTCGACCGCTATCATCAGGAAACCATCGGCGACCTCAACCGGGCTGCGGGTATCGCCGGTTTCGCTCTCAATCTCGGCCGCGAGGGCAGCAAACTTTTCGTGCACGATCGCCTCGTCCAGTGGCTCGTTAGCGCCTTCACCGAAGACGTGCGGAAAAAAATCTGATCGAATTTTACCGACCATCACGTTGGCGTCGGTAACGCAAAGTGGCCCGCCGCGGCGATAGCACGCCGGACCCGGGTTGGCTCCAGCCGACTCGGGGCCGACCCGGTAGCGCGTGCCATCGAAGTGCAGGATCGATCCGCCGCCCGCCGCGACCGTATGGATCTGCATCATCGGGGCACGCATGCGTACGCCCGCGACCAGCGTCTCGAACGCACGCTCGTATTCGCCGTCAAAGTGCGCAACATCGGTCGACGTACCACCCATGTCGAATGAAATGATCTTGCCGAAGCCGGCCATGGCAGCGGTCCGAACCGCTCCAACGATGCCGCCCGCCGGACCCGAGAGGATCGAATTCTTGCCGCGGAAATAGCGGGCATCCGCCAATCCTCCGTTCGACTGCATGAACATCAGCCGCGTATCACCAAGATTGGATGCGATAAGGTCGACGTAGCGCCTGAGGATCGGCGATACGTAAGCGTCGACCACCGTAGTATCGCCCCGGCCTACCAGTTTCATCAAAGGGCTCACTTCGTGGCTGACCGAGACCTGGTTGAAGCCGATCTCCCGCGCGAGGTCAGCGAGCGCGATCTCGTGATCGTGATAGCGATAGCCATGCAGGAACACGACAGCAACCGACTGTATGCCATCGCGATGGGCCTTTTCGAGCCCATCGCGAGCACCGTCGAGGTCGATTCCGACCAGCACATTACCATCGGCCGACAAGCGCTCATCGACCTCGATGACGCGTTCATAGAGCAATTCGGGTAGCACGATGTGGCGAGCGAACAGATGCGGTCGGTTCTGGTAACCAATCCTGAGCGCATCGCGGAATCCCTTGGTGATTACCAGCACAGTCCGGTCGCCCTTGCGTTCCAACAACGCGTTGGTCGCCACCGTAGTGCCCATCTTGACCGTGTCGATCTCCTCTTCCGGGATCGGCGCGTCGTCGGCAAGGCCGAGGAGCTCGCGAATTCCCTGGATCGCCGCGTCCTCGTAGCGTTCCGGGTTCTCGGACAGCAGCTTGTGGGTGATCAGCTTGCCGTCCGGGGCCTGGGCAACGAAATCAGTGAATGTTCCCCCGCGGTCTATCCAGAATTGCCATTTTTTACCATAAGTATTTGTTTTTAAAGACATTTATTATTTACACTTTTCTACACACAGTATAATTTTTATGTGATATTATAAACACTTGATCAATTCGACGAATGTCATATTGCACAAAATCTACACTTTCGGATGATTTTGAGAAAATGACCAACAACATCACACTCGATGAGGAACGCCGAGTTGTACTTTATCCCAGAGAAATCAAATCTGGAAAGGTCTTCTATGCACGGTTCCGTTTAGAGAAAACAGAGTTAGCAGGAAACCAGTACTACTTGCGTGAAAGTATGAAGACAGGTGATCAGTTCCTTGCTACCACCCGTGCCACGCAGAGATATGCCGAATTAACAATTCTCCAAAAAAACGACATGGTGATTAAAAGTCATAGTGTTGAAGATGGAATACGGGCGTTTTT
>PTKE01000010.1 GCA_002937585.1 Alphaproteobacteria bacterium MarineAlpha9_Bin6
ATCTTATTCGAAAATAGAACCACTGAAGATCCAGGATCAATTCATCTGTTAATTTCGGATATTCTCGTGAAAACTTTCTAATATTCAATCCTCTTTTGACAGCCGGCTCTGCAATAATTTGTTCACCAGCTTTGGGTTGGCCTTACCTTCAGTCGCTCGCATCACCTGGCCCATAAAGAAACCAAGTAGTTTTTCTTTACCTACTTTGTACTCGGCAACCTTGTCGGCATTGGCATTAAGCACCTGCTCTATATACCCTTTCAGGGCTTTCTCGTCACTAATTTGGTCTAAGCCTCGTTCCTTAACAACGTCCGCTGCATCCTTACCAGTCTCAAACATTTCCTCAAAGACCTGCTTTGCGATTCTACCCGAAATCGTGTCTTCGTTGATCAGATCGAGTAATTTCCCTAACTGTTCCGGTTGTACCTTTGCGGCAAAAAGTTCCGTGCCTGTCTTATTTAGTTTTCCAAGCAGGTCACCTATAACCCAATTAGCCGCTTGTTTTGGGTCCCTACCCTTGGCCAGGGATTCAAAAAAGTCTGCGCGATCAAGCTCAGATACAAGAACACTCGCGTCATCGGCCGAAAGACCATATTGCTCCACAAACCGGATCATTTTTTCATCAGGCAATTCCGGAAGCTCGGCCTTTAACTTTGCAACCCATTCTGCTTTTAGCCGCAGCGGCAATAGATCCGGATCCGGAAAATAACGATAATCATGCGCTTCTTCCTTAGAACGCATAGAACGTGTCTCAACGCGATCAGAATCGAAAAGGCGGGTCTCTTGAACGATACGACCATTGTCCTCAATGATCTCTATCTGGCGTGCCGCCTCGTATTCGATCGCGCGCATAAGAAAGCGCACTGAGTTTAAGTTTTTTATCTCGCACCGCGTACCATATGGTTTTCCCGGTTTCCGCACAGAGACATTGGCATCGCAGCGCATCGAACCCTGCTCCATATTTCCATCGCACGTACCTATATAGCGTAAGATCGAACGTATTTTTTTTACATACGCCCCTGCTTCCTCAGCCGACCGCATATCTGGGTCGGAGACTATTTCCATCAACGCGATACCAGAACGGTTGAGGTCAATAAAAGTTTTGGTCGGGTGCTGATCGTGCAGACTTTTCCCCGCATCCTGTTCCAGATGAAGACGGGTGATTCCTACTTTTCGAGAGGTTCCGTCTTCCAAATCAATTACGATTTCACCCTTACCTACGATGGGTCGCGTGTACTGGGATATTTGATAGCCTTGTGGGAGATCAGGATAAAAATAATTCTTACGATCAAATACTGACTCTAGATTGATCGCCGCGCCAAGCGCTAACCCGGTACGAACCGCCTGAGAGACACACTGTTGGTTAATAACGGGCAGCATTCCAGGCATTGCTGCGTCAACTAACGAAACCTGTGAATTTGGCGCAGCTCCAAAACCGGTTGAGGCTCCTGAAAAAAGCTTTGCCTCAGATATCACCTGGGCATGAACCTCAAGACCAATCACCAATTCCCAGTCCCCAGTGGCTCCCTGCAGGAATCTTCGACTCTCTGCCATCAGTTGGGTCCTGCAACAATCGTTGGCCTTGGTACGAAACCAGCACAACTCTCCAACGATGATGCCGCACAGAACAGCATCGACTCTCCGAACGCAGGGGCAATCAATTGTAAACCTAGAGGCAAACCATTGGCCGACAAACCAGATGGCACAGAAATAGCCGGCAAACCTGCCAAGCTGGCAGGCACGGTGAATACATCATTAAGATACATCGCGACTGGATCATCCATCTTGTCACCCAGCGTAAACGCTTCGTGGGGCGCCGTTGGGGTTAGGATCACGTCGACTTTCTCAAACGCTTGTTCAAAATCTCTAGCAATCAAGCGTCGTACACGTTGCGCTCGTAGGTAATAAGCATCGTAATATCCCGCCGAGAGTACGTACGTGCCGATCATGATTCGACGCTTTACCTCAGCCCCAAAACCGGTGCCGCGAGTTTTTGCGTACTGAGTTTCTAAGTCGTCGTTAGAAAGGCGTAATCCGTATTTTACACCATCATAGCGAGCAAGATTTGAAGACGCCTCGGCAGGTGCAATGATGTAATAAGTCGGGAGGGCATATTTCGTATAAGGCAAACTTATATCGACTAATTCTGCACCAGACCGCAACAGCCAATCAGCCCCCTCTGCCCATAACTTCTCTATCTCTCCTGGCATGCCGTCGACCCGATATTCGCTCGGTATACCCACCTTCAGCCCGCGCATACTGCCAGTAAGAGCCGCCTCATACTCAGGCACTGCAATATCCACGGACGTTGAGTCCTTCGGATCGTGCCCTGCCATAACACTAAGCATAATGGCAGCGTCCTGTACCGTCCGCGTAATTGGTCCAGCCTGATCTAGCGAGCTAGCAAACGCAATGATGCCCCAACGTGAACATCGCCCATAAGTCGGTTTCATTCCAACCACACCGCAGAATGCAGCAGGTTGACGTATCGAGCCACCAGTATCGGTCCCAATCGCACCTGGTACCGCGCTAGCCGCAACCAGCGCTGCCGATCCCCCGGAGCTACCGCCGGGCGCCACTGCCTGTTCGTCACCCTCGCGGCGCCAAGGATTCTGCACGGGGCCAAAGTAGCTGGTCATGTTAGATGATCCCATGGCGAACTCGTCCATATTGGCCTTGCCTGTCATGACCGCGCCAGCACGCCAAAGATTGGCGGTTACGCTGGACTCATAAGTGGGCCTAAAACCGCTGAGGATCTGTGACGCAGCCGTGGTAGGCACATTTTTGGTGCAAAAAAGATCTTTTATGGCAAGCGGCACGCCTTCGAGCGCTCCCACTTCGTTCTTGGCGCGTCGTGCATCGGAAGCGACAGCCATCTCCTTGGCTTGGTCGGGCGTCTCCGTAACATACCCGCAAAGCTCCTTTACATTTTTTGCCGCACAGATGTGTGCCTCCGCGAGATTGAGAGCTGTGAACTCTCCAAGACTCATCCCATCGCGCATTTCGGCAATGGATAGTCCGATCATGTCGTCACTACCGGCCATTACTCAATAACCTTTGGCACCACAAAAAAATGGTCCTTGCGTTCTGGAGCATTAGCAAGAATATCGTCGGCCTGGTCACCATCGGTAACCACATCTTCCCGCACCTTAAGATCCATTTTGACCACACTTGTCATGGGTTCAAAACCCTCAATGTTGACCTCTTCGAGCTGCTCTATCCAAGAAAGAATTTGGGATAATTCTTGGGACATTACTTCAAGATCACTCTCAGTAATTTCGAGTCGCGCTAGTTTGGCAATGCGCGCCACAATTTCCTTATCTAAAGCCATCGATTGGCAGCCCCGCTCCAAAATCCAATTTAATGGTTCGATAATTAGCACCCGCCAAACGCACCCGGCAAGTATGACCGAACCAGCTTGTGACACCTGTGCCAAGTCTGCATTATGCAAACAATGATAATCGAGGACGTTAGCGGCTTTTCCACAAAGCTCCCAGAAAACGGGCGCTTGCTTGGCCTAGACCTCGGAACCAAAACGATAGGGCTAGCCTTATCAGATGTTTCGCGGCGGATCGCCACGCCAATGGAAACCTTACAACGCACGAAATTCACCAAGGATGCAACGCGACTTACCGAGCTCTATAACGAGCATTCCATCGCCGGGTTGGTGCTTGGCCTGCCCATTAACATGAATGGCAGCGAAGGGCCACGTTGCCAAGCAACTCGCGATTTTGCGCGGAATCTTGTCACGTACTTGCAAACCCCAATTTTGCTTTGGGACGAACGTCTCTCCACCGCCGCAGTTAACTACACCTTACTTGCCGCTGATTTGTCTCGGAACAAGCGGGCCAAGGTCGTAAATAAAATGGCAGCCGGATATATTCTGCAAGGCGTGCTTGACACTCTTGCCCGTTTGAACGTGCCTTAAAACAATGAACATAGTCTTGTTCTCATTGTAGCCAATATTCCTTTTGATCGCTTTGGGACACGGATTCAAGCGCACGTGCGTCCGAAGCAACGATTTTTGGTTCTCCTTGTCGATGGGCCACAGCCTTTGCATCTATCTTCATGAGCGAAACCAGATTGAATACCTATGTCGGTATAGCAACGGCCGAAGCGCTATGGAGTGCTATATGGAAAAAGTAGACTAACGCTGGCGACCTTAGCGATCGCCGTATTAGTTCCGTTAGTCAATTTTCTTTCGGTCATAGTGCTAATAAAAATTTCGCCGCTGGTAAGTGAGCGAAGTTTTTGGAGTGCATTAGTCTGGCACCTGATTACTAACCCTTTGATTATCGCATCGGGTTTAGGAATTTTCCTCAATGCAGTGTCATGGCAATTGCCAATCGGTATAGACACAACAATCAGTGCTCTTGTTCAGGCTACATTGCCGCTTGGCCTCCTTGCAGTCGGCGCTGGGATGAACGGTCAAACTATCCGGGCTGCAGCAATACCTCGCGCTTGGTCCAATGCCTTTAAACTGATAGCGATGCCCGCCAGCAATGATATTGAGCTGCAAGGTTCTTGGCGTCACTGGCCTCCCCACCCACATCGCAATCCTGTTCGCCTCACTGCCATCAGCAAGCACGGCATATATACTCGCTCGCCAAATGGGCGGTGACGCACGCTCATTGCAGGGATAATCGACAATCACCACATTAATAGTAGCTGTCACCATGCCTTTGGATATGGCCTATCTCAAAATGACTGCTGCGCTTGCGGGAGTGCACAGGTGAGGCCTATATTGGCGTTTTATGGACAGGCTACAACAAGACAATCTGTTCCCACATCGGCATTTGCTGGGAATCGCTGATTTGTCGGCCAGTGAAATTGGGTTCCTGTTAGATGTTTCAGATTCCTACATCGATGTAAATCGAGGACCTAACAAGAAGCAAACCAAATTACGTGGTCAGACCGTAATTAACCTTTTTTTCGAAAATTCCACCCGCACTCGCACGTCTTTTGAACTCGCCGGAAAACGACTAAGCGCCGATGTTATCAACATGTCGGTGGCAACAAGCTCGATCAAAAAAGGCGAAACTATGGTCGATACCTCGATGACCCTTAATGCCATGCACCCAGACGTACTTGTAGTTCGTCACCCAGACTCGGGTGCCGTTAAACTACTATCCGAAAAAATAAATGGTGCGGTAATCAATGCCGGAGACGGCAGCCATGAGCATCCAACGCAAGCGCTTCTTGACGCGCTAACGGTGCGGCGTCGGCGTGGCCGGATCCAGGGCCTAATCGTCGCAATTTGTGGCGACGTGCTTCACAGTCGGGTCGCGCGTTCTAATATCCATTTATTGAACAAGATGGGTGCCCAGGTCCGTTTGGTGGCACCACCAACCCTGTTACCCACTAACGTTGAGCGACTTGGCGTCGAGGTATTTCATGACATGCGCACTGGTTTAATGGACTGTGACATTGTGATGATGCTGCGGTTACAGACCGAACGTATGCGGGGTACATTTGTGCCATCCACGCGCGAATATTTCCACTTTTTCGGGTTAGACTCTGACAAACTCGCAGTCGCCAAACCGGATGCTCTGGTTATGCACCCTGGCCCCATGAACCGGGGAGTCGAAATCGATAGCGTACTTGCCGATGACATAACTCACAGTGCGATCCTGGATCAGGTGGAATTTGGCGTAGCTGTACGAATGGCCTGTCTCGACGTATTAACCAATAACCTACGCGCCGATGCGACTGGCATGGTTTCGTGAATTCGGTTAGACCGTCAGCGCAGGGGCAGCGGATAGCGCTGCTTAATGCCCGCCTTTTAGATCCATCAAGCAAACTCGATCAACCCGGTGCCCTTCTCATAGAAAACCGGCAGATTGCAGATTTCGGCCCCGGCCTCTTCAATGAAGGTACCGCTGAAGACGTTATGGTGGTCGATTGTGCCGGCCACTGTCTGATACCAGGATTGGTTGATATTCGTGCCCATTTGCGAGAGCCTGGCGCGGAACACAAAGAGAATTTGTCTACCGCTAGTAAAGCAGCAGCAGCCGGTGGCATCACGAGCGTCGTTTGCATGCCAAATACCGACCCAGTAATTGACCAAATTGCCCTGATCGAATTTATCGCCCGGCGAGCACGGGAGACCAGCGCAGTCAAGGTGTACCCGGCAGCAGCCATAACTAAAAACCTTCATGGTAAAGAATTAACTGAAATTGGCCTACTCCTGGAAGCGGGTGCAGTTGCTTTTTCAGATGCGGACCGAGCAGTAGCAGACAGTCTTGTGATGCGGCGAGCTCTGGCGTATGCCCACACGTTTGATGCGCTGATCATGCAGCACCCGGAAGATCCGACACTTAGCACAGGTGTTATGAACGACGGTGAAATGGCGACTAGGCTTGGTTTGATGGGAATTCCTAACATCGCCGAAACGATTATCGTCGAGCGAGATATCCGACTTATGGAACTGACAGGCGCGCGGTACCACGTGAGCCATCTGTCAACTAAAGAAACTGTAGACGTGGTACGGTCGGCGAAGGCACGTGGCTTGCCAATAACCGCTGCAGTCGCTGCCCATCATTTTGCACTCAACGAAAACGCCGTCGCCGACTACCGAACTTTTGCCAAAGTTTCACCCCCTCTGCGCGCGGAACCTGACAGAGTTGCCATGGTCTCAGGACTAGCAGATGACGCTATTGACGTAATAGTCAGTGATCACGCCCCCCATGATCAGGATTCGAAGCGGGTACCATTCGCCCAAGCCGCCAACGGAATTGTAGGTTTGGAAACCATGTTCCCCTTGGCGCTAGAGATTTATCATAACGGAGAGATTGGACTGCTTGAACTGCTGGCTAAGATGACAGTAAACCCGGCCAAATTGGTCGGATTGGATGCGGGTGAGATCAAGATCGGTGCAGCTGCCGATCTTGTAATGTTCGATTTGAATGCGCCGTGGCAGATTAAAATCGATAAACTGCGCAGCAAATCGCGTAATGCCCCCTATGACGGCCGACCCGTTCAAGGACGCGTCCTGAAAACGTGGATTAACGGCAGGATCGCGTTTGATATCGACATAGAGGATTAAGCGGTGATACCAAATTTTTTTGGTGCCGATTTTGCCCATACTTGGCCAATCTATGCGATTGGATTGATTGCTTATCTCATTGGTTCAATCCCATTTGGCCTGTTACTCACACATATCGCAGGCCTTGGGGACATTCGAAATATAGGCTCTGGCAATATCGGAACTACGAATGTGCTACGCACAGGACATAAAGGTCTGGCTCTCACCACACTGGCGCTGGATGTTTCTAAAGGCGTAGCGGCTACTCTCGGAGCTGGAATGTACGGGCCGGACTGTGCATGGATCGCCGGATTATTTGTAGTAGTCGGCCATATGTTTCCAGTCTGGCTTAAATTTCAAGGTGGCAAGGGTGTGGCCACCACTATGGGCGTCATTTTCACCGTGTCCTGGACGGTTGGCGTAGTGGTCGCAGTCATATGGTTACTTGTAGTACTTTTAATGCGTTTCGCCTCACTTGGCGCGATTATCGCGATACCTTCTTCTCCAGCGCTGCTGGCCGCATTGTTAGTCTCCCAAAGAAACGGTGAGCTCCCCAGTTGGTTACCTGGAGAACCATTATATATATCACTTTTTGGGTTTCTGACTGCATTAGTGTTGGCACGCCATTACGGCAACATACGACGATTATTAAGAGACAAAGAACCACGTGTATTTGCACGACGTTCATAATTTATCTCATGTGACAATATTTTTTTCACATTAGAGCTCAATTTTTTTGCCCATTATGCGGCGTAATTCGCACCTAAGTCCCCTTTTTGCTCCCACAGCTCCTACCGATTCCGTAGCCACGGAAGCACGGCCAAGAAACTTAAATCACTAAAGCTAAAGGCTTGTTACCAGCCCAATGCCGGTTGACGAAATAATCTCACAATGCCAATTAACACCAACCCACTCAGGAACTCCCCGCCGGGACTCGGAGGCATCAGTGCATAAAAGAAAACAAATTCACTATATTTATCTATTAATTACAAGGATTTAATCTACATATATTAGAATTTAATTGAACTGAGCTTGGCTAAATGAAAAATTTAGTTGTCGTCGAGTCGCCGACCAAATCCAAGACGATTGAAAGATACTTGGGACCAGACTTTACTGTCCTTGCAACAGTCGGCCATTTTCGTGACCTCGATGAAACAGCCGGAAAAAAATACGGAGGAGTAGACCCTGATAACGATTTCTCACTGAGTTACGCTGTATATCCTTCAAGCAAAAAAATTCTATCCGAGATTGTCAGGACTCTAAAGGGCTGCGAGAGGTTGATACTGGCGACAGATCCCGACCGTGAAGGAGAAGCGATCGCCTGGCACCTGCACGAATATCTGACCGAGAAAAAGGCACTTACTTATAAGACTGTGCATCGCGTGGTCTTCCACGAGATTACGAAAAAAGCTGTTCAAAAAGCATTCAAAGAGCCCAGAGATCTCGATCTGCATTTGGTAAACGCCGCTCAAGCTCGGCGAGCGCTGGATATGATTTTAGGTTTTGGGCTATCAGAAGTATTACGGCATAAGTTGCCCGGTACAAGACGGGCGGGCCGAGTGCAGTCGCCCACCCTGCGACTGACCTGTGAAAGAGAAGAAGAAATCGAAAATTTCGTTCCTAGGGAACACTGGACGGTTGACGCCGATCTGCGAACCCAGGCGGGGAACGATTTTAAAGCCCGACTAACCCATCTAGATGGCACGAAGCTGGAGAAATTCTCTCTGGCAGACGAGGCCGCGGCACAAAGAGCCGTCGGCCTGGTGAGAGCTCAGACCTTTACGGTAGCCAGTGTCAAGCACCGACAGATACAGAAACGGCCATCCGCTCCCTTCAGAACCTCAACGTTGCAGCAAGTCGCGTCGCGCATTCTTAACATGAGCCCAAAACACTCCGCTGGCGTTGCACAACATCTATTCCAAGAAGGGCTCATCACCTACATGCGCACCGACAGTGTTACCCTGTCCAGCGACGCGATAAGTTCGATACGAGCCGCCATCGAAAACAGTGGGAACTTCGGGAAAAAGTATCTTCCCGCCAAACCGAAATATTATACAAACAAGATAAAAAATGCTCAGGAGGCGCACGAAGCCATAAGACCCACTGATATTACACGTACCACCAAGGGTCTTCTGGTACACCTGAAACGCGACGCTGTTCGACTTTACGACTTGATCTGGAAGCGGACGATGGCCAGCCAAATGGAAAACGGCCTAGACGACCAGCTGAGTATTGACATTGGCTCCTTTGACCAAAAGATAATACTTCACGCTGCAGGCTCTACGGTCGTGTTTGACGGCTTTCGAAAACTTTACAATGAGGAAAAAGATAATGGGTCGGTTCAGCCAAAACAGGAAGACCATATACCAGACGTAAAATCTGATGAACCGCTTAAACTAGATGCGGTTTCCCCAGCGCAGCATTATACAAAACCTCCAGCGCGCTATAATGAAGCCTCACTAATAGCCAAACTTGAGGAACTCGGTATTGGAAGACCTTCTACCTACCCAACCATCATTTCAACACTACTAAAAGAATACGTCACCCTTGAAGACAAACAGTTGATACCACAGGGAATGGGTCGTGGAGTGGTTCTTCTGTTGGAAAGCAGTTTCGAGTCCTACGTAGACTATGCTTTCACCGCGGAGCTCGAAGACAAACTCGACGAAATCTCCAATGGCAGGCTCGCATGGAAGGACGTACTTGAAGAATTCTATGGGCCGTTTTCTGCCCAGTGCGAGTCCATCAAAAACCTTACTAATACCGATATCCTCAACGCTATGAATGAATGGGCTGGAGCGCGTTTCTTTCCCATAGATGAAAAAGGCGAGATTGAGAAATGCCCGAAGTGTAAGGAAGGGAAAATCAGCTTCAAATGGAATAAACAGAGGGGGCCCTTTATCGGTTGTGTTAACTTCCCAGACTGCAAATACACCCTAGCTTTTTCTAAAACGGCTAGAGACGGACTGGACGGCCCTAGGATACTTGGCAAAAATGGAAACGGCCAAACAATTAGCCTTCGTCGAGGCCCTTACGGACACTATGTGCAACAGGGTGAAGCGGAGGATGGAAGGAAGCCGAAACGCATAAAATTGCCGGACAATGTTGAACCGGAAAATTGCGATCTCGAAATAGCCATAAAACTGCTTAGCTTACCCCGTTTGATTGGCAATCACCCGGAAACGGCGGAACCGATAACAGTAACCATCGGCCGCTACGGACCATACATTAACCACAACAATGACAAGCGCTCATTAAGCCCAGAGGACGACGTTTTTACTGTAGGTATTAACCGGGCCGTCAGTCTCCTCGGAGAGCCCAAACAGCAAAGACGTGGCACCAAAACAATCAGGTCTCTGGGTGCTCACCCTGAGGACGGGAATGAAGTTGCAATTTATGAAGGTCGGTACGGATATTACATCAAAAATAACAAAACAACTGCCGGTCTCCCGAAACACTTTGATGTGGAAACGATAACACTAGACGAAGCGGTACAGGTCCTTGCCGAAAAGGCATCAAAACCCAAAAAACGTACTAAGAAAAAGGGGCACACCACAAAAAGAAAACGCAAACCGCGACCAAAAAAAATCGACTAAGCCCCGTTTAAGGAAAAGCCCAACATCGCCCGCGCTTCACACAAAAAACCTGTAGATATATTAGCTGATCCAAAAGAAATATTGGCTTTCGTGTGCCGATCTAGGAAAGGCGTGGCAAGGCGGGACATAGCTCGCGCCTTTGGCCTAAAAACCACAGATCGTGCCTTGAAAACACTATTAGCCTCAATGATTGAAAAAGGCGAGTTAGTGCGCGGCACAAACCGTCGTTATGCCGCGCCAAGCAAATTACCGCCGGTGGGAGTAATTGAGATTACGGGAATTGATGGCGACGGCGATCCAATAGGACGGCCTGTAAGTTGGCGTCCCGAAGAGTCGTCTCCTCATATTACCGTGACTATGCCTCGACGCAGCCGAATACGTGCACTGGGCATTGGTGAACGCGCGCTCGTGCGACTTAAGGCTATAGATCCAAACCACATCGAGGCCCGCGTAATGCGGCGGTTGGAGGGGCGATTGGGCCATGTTGTCGGTGTCGTTGAAAAGGACCAAACCGGGGTACGTCTGCGAACGATAGATCGACGGGGCCCCCGAGATGTTATCCTTAGCCCGGAGGCTCTGGACACACTGGAGTCCGGAGAAGTGGTGGTTGCCGAGATAAGCACCGAACGCTCCTATGGGCTGCGAAAGGCCGAAGTCCGGAAACAACTGGGACAGTTAAATGCGCCTGGCGTAATCGAACGCATGATTTGCGCAGAGCTTGGCGTTCCTACTGAGTTTCCTAGCGACGCGACTGCAGCTGCCAAAAAAGCCGGGCCACCAAATTCAAAGGGCCGTGTTGACCTACAATCCTTGCCTTTGATCACTATCGATGATGAGGATGCACGAGATTTTGACGATGCGGTTTGGGCCACACGAGACTCAGACTCCAACAACCAGGGTGGTTGGAAATTAACCGTCGCGATTGCTGATGTCGCCGCGTACGTCAAGCCGGATGATCCAATAGATCGAGAAGCGAAGCGCCGAGGAAATTCCGTCTACATGCCACGTCTGGTTGTGCCAATGCTACCAGAAGTCTTGTGCAATGAGTGGTGTTCGCTGAAACCAAAGGAAACACGAGCCTGCCTGGCGGTACACATATGGATTGATCATAATGGATCCATATTACGCTATCGCTTCGAACGCGCGCTCATGCAGTCAGTCGCCCGACTAACCTATACCGCGGTGCAGACCGCCCATGAAGGGACGACAAACAAAACCACTGGCCCTTTGCTAGGAGCAATCGAGGAACTTTACGGGGCATATGCTTCATTAAGGAAAGCACGCACCGAACGAAATACGCTCGACTTTGATTTACCCGAGCAAAAGATTATTTTCGATGAAACAGAAAGCGTCCAGGCAATTTCTTTACGCCCTCGCTACGATAGCCACCGGTTGATAGAAGAGTTTATGATCGCAGCTAATGTGGCTGCCGCTGAAGTACTTAGTAAAGCTAACGCACCATGTATGTACCGAATTCATGACCAACCGCCGCTTAATAAGCTCGAGAACCTGCGAGCCTATTTGAAAGGACTTGGCTACAAACTTAGTCAAAGCCGACGCTTAACTCCCCAAAATTTCCAACAAATACTCGACAAAGCAAAAAACAGTGAACATGAAGAAGCCATTTCCACTGTAATCCTGCAAGCACAGGCCCGGGCCGAATATTCCCCGGAAAATATCGGACATTTTGGCCTCAACATAGACTTGTATGCTCACTTTACATCGCCAATCCGCCGCTATGCCGATCTTTTGGTTCACCGAAGCCTGATCCGCCATCTTCATCTCGGAAATGACGGACTTTTGGATCACGATAGGGATAATTTCACAGAAATTGGTGCTGACATTTCTGCAACGGAACGCAGGGCGGTTCAAGCAGAACGTGGTGCCAGTGATCGGTACAAAACTCTATTCATGGCTGATAAAAGGGGAGCGGAATTCACCGCCAAAGTGACTAGCGTTACCCGATTCGGCCTGTTCATTCGGATAAATGATATTGGCGCAGAGGGTCTAATCCCAATGCGCATACTTTCCAACCAACTAGAGGAACGGATTGATCACGACGCCGACCGGCAACTCCTAACAGCACGCCGAAGCAGGCTATCGTTTAGCGTAGGCCGGCCAGTGTCAGTTCGCCTTGACGAAGCCGATACGATAACCGGAGGATTAACTTTCAGTCTTGCGGCTTTCGACCCGCCCAACATTGCCAACGCACGCGATCGCTTCAGCAAGCGGCACCGTCGGTGAAACCAAATATAAGGCTATCGTCTAACACAGTACGGAGCCTCCCCGCGGTGATCTCGGTGATCATGGTTTTTGGCATCACGTTGGGACTCACCATACCCCTTATTGCGATTGTGCTGGATGGCCAAGGCCATTCAAGTGTCGCCATTGGCTTACACGCGAGTACACAGTTCCTTGGAATCATGCTCGCGGCCCTGATCACTCCACGCCTCCTGGTAGCCGTCGGCACATCGCGTTTGATGGTCCTCAGTATGGTTGCGATGATGCTAATCTTTTGTGCCTTTCCGTTTTTCATGGGATTTGTCCCTTGGTTACTGCTACGCCTATTATTAGGTGGGGTAGAAGGCATAATATTCATTTCCGCCGAAACCTGGATCAGTCAAGTTGCTCCGAGCGCTCGGCGCGGCCGAGTAATCGGTATATACGGAACCCTACTCGCTGGAGGTATTGCTGCAGGTCCTCTGCTACTCGAACTTACCGGAGTTGAGGGCGTGATCCCGTTTCTCACTGGCGCAGTCTTAACATTCGTATCCCTCTCGATTTTGTTGTTCGCGCCACACGTCGCTCCCAGTATTCGCGAAGCCACTCGCCGTTCACCTTGGACAATTGCGAAAACAGTTCCTATTGCAGTGGCCTCGGTAATGCTATTTGGATTTTTGGATGCGGCGGCTTTTGGGTTACTCCCAATCTACGGCCTCGCCCTCAACTCGTCGCCTATCGAAGCGGCACGGTTGGTTACTGTTCTGGTATTGGGTGGTATGGCGTTTCAATACCCGCTTGGTTGGCTTGCGGATCATATCGACCGTCAGCGCCTCATAGCAGGCTGTGCCACAGTGGCTGCGTTTGCGATGCTATTGACACCGTTAACATCGAATTTATCCATTGCTCTTTATGGATTGATCTTCACCACTGGAGGCATGATCAGCGGATTTTGGACTCTTCCGCTAATTATTTTTGGTGAAAATTTTAAAGGCTCGGAGTTAGCATCCGTCAACTCAACTGCTGCAGTCTTTTATGGTATGGGGAGCATAGTCGGACCGAGCGTTCTCGGCTTGACCATGATCGACTCACCGCATGGTTTAATGGTGGCCATGGCCGGGCCTTGTATGGGCTTAGCTTTCTTTGCAATTGTCCGATACCCAAAATCCCCTAGCTCGGCTTGACAGTCCGCTGATGATTATTATTGTGCAGCGCAACCGATAGGGATATGCGGAATGGGAGAAACCTAGATGGCAAAAAGAAACAACATTAAAATTCGCCTCAATAGCACCGCAGATACCGGGTTTTTTTATGTTACAAAGAAGAATCCTCGAACCATGACGAGCAAGCTAGAAGTTAAGAAGTACGACCCAGTGGCACGCAAACACGTGCTGTTTAAGGAAGGCAAGATTAAGTAAATTCAAATTAATAGCCTTTTGGTGGCAGCGGCTCTCGGGCCGCTGTTTTGTTATCGATGGGTAGAGAAAATACTGAACGACGTTTGCATCAAATTTCCGCCACCCGCACTATGTCCGCAGATGACGCTAAGAAATAGAAAGCGTGGCTATGAGCAATGACATCACGATTGGCGACGTAGTTGCCGAATTCCTTCAAGCAATTGGTGTGACCGCCGCTTTTGGTGTGATCTCAGTTCACAACACGCCCATGCTCGATGCTATCGGCAGACGCAATGCAATTCGTTTTGTTCGTGCCCGAGGCGAAGCCGGTGCCGGCAGTATGGCTGATGCGTACGCTCGTGTAACAGGTGGCTTAGGCGTTCTCGTCACCAGCACCGGCCCCGGAGCCGCAAACGCTTGTGGCGCATTGGTGGAAGCCCGTTTCTCAGGAACTCCGCTACTCCATTTGACCGGACAAACAGCACGCGCAAACGTGGATCGCTGCAGAGGAACCGTCCACGACGTTCCCGATCAATTAGGTATGCTCAAGTCTGTATCCAAGGCTGCATACAGGGTTCGCTCGCCGGAAAGTATAATCGGAGTGCTCGCACAAGCTGCAACCGAAGCATTAACGTCACCGACTGGTCCGGTGAGCGTGGAAATTCCTATTGATGTCCAGCGGACTCATCTGCTCCGCCCAGCCGGATTGGCTGACTTTAAGTTACCCCTCCGGTCACCACACAAACCGGATCCTAGTGGTCTGGACGAATTCGCCGAAATGGCTGCCAAGGCGCAACGGCCCATGCTTTGGCTGGGCAATGGAGCACGTCATGCCGGTGAGGAAGTTCAGCGTTTCGCTGACATGGGTTTCGGGATCATCACAAGCCTCGCCGGACGCGGCGTGATTCCGGAGGACCATCCTTTGGTGATCGGATGCCTCAAAGATATGCGAAAGGTAGAGGATTTCTATCAAACGGTGGATCTATTAGTCATTGCCGGATCGCGGGTGCGCGGTCATGAGACGAGAGAATTTGACCTCCGCCTACCTTCTCCACGTATACAAATCGATGTTGATCCGGCGGCCAACGGTCGAACTTACACTACAGATCTCTTTTTATGTGCGGACGCTAAATTAGGGCTAGCGGGTCTTGCCGATCGGCTGGAAGGTAAGATCGAAGTAGAGAACGGTTTCACAGGGGAAGTGAAGGCACTGAAACAAGAAGCAATCGAAGATTACAAATCTTATCTCGGACCTTACCGATCTTTTGCTGAACGCCTGCGGGCGGTTGCACCGCGCGACGCCCTGTGGGTTCGTGATATTACCCTCAACAATAGTACCTGGGGGAACCGAATTTTCCCACTCTACGGTCCACGTGACAGCGTCTTCGCACTTGGCGCTGCCATCGGGATCGGGCTTGCACACGGCATTGGGGCTGCTGTGGGCGCTCCGGACAGGAAAGTGCTGTGTATGTGTGGCGACGGTGGATTTTTTATGGGTTTTGCTGAGTTTTGGACGGCTTCCCAGGAAGGAGCAGACGTTGTCTTCCTAATTATGAATGACGGTGGTTACGGCGTCATCAAACATATCCAGGACATTTTTCACGGGGGACGGCAGTATTTCGCGGATTTCGGAAATCCAACCCTGGAAGGTTGTGCAAGACTTGCCAACATGCCGTATTGGCGAGTGAATTCTCCGGATGAACTCGACCCGGCAGTGGCGGCCGCTTTGGAGGTCAATGGCCCAACGCTTGTTGAAGTTGACATGTCAAAAGTTGGTGAGTTCCCGCCCTATTTTGTTCCGCCCAAAGCCGACACAAAATACGCACGCTGATAAATACTCGCATCAAATTGCGTCGACAGGTTGAGTTCAGAAGAGGTTATTTTTCCTTACGTAGTTTGAAACGCGCCAACAATTGTTTTTTCGGCCCCTCTTCCCAAGTCACAACGACCTCGCGCCCAATAGCGAGCTCGTTTGGTGCTGCATCGACAACATTACTGACAAGCCGCAAATCATCCAACCCGTCGAACTCTACTAATACAACATTATATGGAAGAGAATTCACTACAGCCTCGTGGGAAGCATTGTACACAATTGTATAACTAAAAATTCGGCCAACAGCAGGGGCATCGACCCAGGTCTTTAACTTTGATTGACAGTGTGGGCAAATTGGCGTTGGCGGGTGGCGTGGGATCCCACATTGCGCACATGCTTGAAACTTTAAACGACGCTCAGCACAGTGCCGCCAGAAGTCCGTTGCGTCCAAAGATGGGCCCGGGAAAGGCAAGTTTTTGGGTAAATACGACAAGATCAGACCCCCAGGATCAAACCGCTTGTGGGTGTCACGCTCTCACCACCACTCACCAATACTAAGTTAGCGCCAGAAACCTGGGCGGTAGACTCTCCGCGCATCTGCCTGACTCCTTCCACAACTAAATTTAACCCGTGTATGTACGCTTCTGATAGAATCCCACCCGAAGTGTTACACGGACTTGCACCGCCAAGACGCAAATTCCCTTCGCTCACGTAATCACCACTTTCCCCAACGCCGCAAAATCCGAAATCTTCAAGCGCAAACAAAACCATACCGGTAAAAGCATCGTAGAACTGAACAACATCAATATCCTGTGGGCGCACGCCAGCACGCTTATATAAGTCGTGTGCTAGGTCGGCAGCATTTGCACTTGCATAAGTGTCACTGGGCATGTTGTGCCCACCAAGAATTCCTGTACCCCAGAGGTGTCCACTACTTTGCTGCGCTGCCAAAATTTCTATTGGCTGGGGTTTGAGGTCGCGTGCGCGCTCATAGGTTGTTATCAGCAAGGCAGCAGCACCATCGCTTTCCAAGCAGCAATCATAAAGCGTTAAGGGATCCGCAATCATTCTTGATGACAAATAATCGTCCATTGTTAAGCGCCGATCATGCATAACAGCGCGAGGATTTCGATTAGCATATGCCCGACAACTCAAAGCCACCTCACCAAGGTGCTCTGGCTGAGTTCCATAAAGGTGCATATGTCGACGAACTAATGGTGCAAACATTTGCGGAGGTGCCAACATACCAAATGGTGCAGCAAAACAAGTATGGTCCGTCCAAGGATGAAATTGGCCAAAGCGGAACGCTTGCCCCTGACAAAGAGCTCGGAAGACAATCACATAGTTGGCTTGGCCACTTTCCACAGCAGCTTGAGCGAGAGCAACCGCACCGCAACTGCCACCACCGCCGCCACCCCAGACCATCCCGGTAAAACGAAGCTGCTCTATGCCAAGCGCATTCATCAATAGCGCTGGCTCACTCCGGTCATTCGAAAATGAAGCAAAGCCATCAATTTTCTGTGGTGATATTCCAGAGTCACTCGCGGCTGCTAAAATTGCATCGCATGCTAAGGAAAGTTCGCTTTGATCTTTAATGGCGCCCCATTTCGCATATCGGCTTTCACCAATTCCGACAATGCAGGCACGACTTTGAACACTCATAACTTCGGCTTTCAGGCAATTTTCTTCGTACGTGGTACCTTAAAACTCTAACGAAGGACATACCTCGTGTAGAATGAAGCGGAGCAAAAGGGAGAACGCAAGTGACTGGAGTGATTAATACCATTGCCGGAACGGGAGAGCGGGGATACACCGGAGACGGTGGCCCAGCAACCGCGGCTCAACTAAGTGAGCCTTTTATGTGTGAGTTTAACTCCGTGGGCAATCTGTTCATCGTAGAAGCCACCAATCACTGTCTTCGTCGTCTCGATTTGGCTACCGCTACCCTCATTACAATAGCCGGCAGTGGCAATGCCGGTTACACAGGCGATGGTGGACCCGCCGACCAAGCCAGTTTCAACGAACCCTACGCTTTACAGGTCGATAAAAACGGAGACATATATGTGGTCGATCGACTCAATGCCGCTATCCGAAAGATTACAGCATCGAGTGGTATAATCACCACATTTGCTGGTGGCAAAGGTACAGACGCATTCGAAGAGCCTAATGATTGCTTTCTCGATCAGCATGGTGGCCTGTTGGTAGCCGATGTACAAAGCCAACAAATTACACGGGTAGACCTAGCAACACGTACCGTCACCCTAGTCGCTGGTGACGGCCAAAAAGCCCGCAAAGGGGACGCTGGACTCGCCCTCAAAGCCAGCATAAAAGGTGCACGCGCTATATGCTTGGACAGTCAAGGAAATCTCTATATTTGCGAACGAGAAGGAAATGGGATTCGACGGGTTGATGGCGATGGCATCATGTCAACCGTTGCAGGTACCGGCGAGCGTGGCTATGCCGGAGACGGGGGGCCTGCAGTCGCCTCTACCTGGGATGGTCCTAAAGCTATCCGCTGCGACGCCCAAGACAACTTGATTGTTGTAGATACGGAAAATCATGCTGTCCGCCGGATAGACCGAGCGACCTCCATTGTCACCACCGTAGCAGGCGGGCGCCGTGGAAGCGGAGGCGACGGTGGACCCGCAGTAACTGCCGGGTTAGACCGACCCCACGCCTGCAGCATCGACGGGGATGGCAGCCTCTACATCGCTGACAGCGACAATCACCGCATCCGACGGGTGCAAAGTTAGAGAGGGTAACCATATATATAGTTGACTTGTAATATGGGAGTTGCAACTTCGTTGCAGCTTTGCATATGCGGATAGGTACCTTACCAATTTACATCTGAACAGTTGATCCCGTTACACCACGGGTAACTAGAAATACATAACCCAGCCCCAAGTGCTTTCTCTTTTCCCTTTTTGAAAACATAGGATTGGAATTGGTGAGAACCCAGTGTCATCCATTAATTTTCCATCAGACCATGACGCCGATGCCAAGTTTCAATCGATTCATCTGGATAACAATCAAAGTGTATGTGTTTTTTTCCTGTGTCCGGGGTTACCCACTCGGGCGCAGAGTTCAGCATGATGTGTATCGTCTCTGGCGTTTTTGGAAGCTTCGTGTCTATAGCGGAGGCAAACGGATGGACCAAATCCGGCCAACGTGGATCTTCACACCAAAGAGCAGATCCGCAAATCCCGCAAAAATTTCGACGCAAATAACTTAGTTTATCTTCCGCTGCGCCGCCTGCAACGGATTCGGCGCTCGCTCGGTATGTCTTGACGGACCTTAGACCAACAATCTTGAGACTTTTTGCCTGACCAGCCAAATTGATCGTGAATCCGCCTCCACCTTGGGTCTTGCGACAAACTGCACAATAGCACCGCATGAACGGATAGGACGTCGCCGATTCAACGGAAAACTTAACTGCACGGCAATGACAGGAACCTTGGAGCAGCATAGTGTACATCCTTTACAATAAACTTGTGCCGACTCGCACCGTCTGAGACCGAATGTGATTTTAAAAAATCCAATCATACCTTCGGATACCGCAGAAACAATTGCTCTCCGTGCACTCGCCTATGTTGTGGGACGAGACACAGCACTAAAACAGTTAATTGCTCAAACGGGAGTCGCCCCCTCCTCTTTGCACGAAAGAGCAAGCGATCCCGCTCTTTTAGCGGGCGTCCTTGATTTTCTCTTTTCCAATGAAACATTCCTGGTTGATTTTTGTGAAATTGAGGGGTTTTCGCCTGACAACCTGGACCACGTTCGACAAGCCTTATCTGGTGCACCGACAGATTGGTAATCGTTCATGACAAATGATTTGCTCGAAAACACCCGCCATCAAATCTCGTCTATCATCATCGATCGGAATCGACCTCTGATTATTTCGGATGCCGACGAAGTGTTAGTAGTGTTTATGGCCCGGTTTGAGCTTTTTTTAAACGAGCAAAATTACTTTTTCGACTGGTCTAGTTTTCGATTAACAGGGAATATTCGTCGCAAATCTGACAACTATACATTTTCTCAAAATGAGGTCCTCTCTTTGCTAGATACATTTTTTGCAAAAGAAACTCAGAGCCTTGACGCAGTTCCCGGAGCCATCGAGGCGTTGAATCTGCTGTCGTTACGCGCTCAAATCGTCATACTCAGTAATGTTCCGTTCACTTATCACGCCGAACGCGAGAGATGCCTGGTCGAGCACGGCATGAACTACCCATTGATAATCAACAATGGACTAAAAGGTCCGGCAGTAAGAGCCCTCGCCGGACCAGCTCGAGCTCCCGTCTTCTTTATCGATGATTCACCCAGCCATATTGAATCCGTGGCAACACAGGCAGACCATGTTCGACGAATTCATTTTGTTCATGACACCCGTCTCGCAGAATTGGTTGGTCCAGCACCAGAGAGCCATCACCGGATCGACTCCTGGCCTGAAGCAAGGACCACCATCGAAAAGGAGCTGTCCGCGGCAGGTTTTTAATGACTGACATTTGACTATGAGAATCGGAATTGATCTTGGAGGCACCAAGACTGAAGCTATACTACTGAGCCCAACGGGGAACGAGATTGCACGTAAGCGAGTTGCCACACCGCGCAACGATTATTCAGGCACTGTCGACACAATCGTTAATTTAGTCCGGGAAATGGAATCTCGCGCGCAAGCACCCTGTTCTGTCGGTGTTGCTACACCTGGTGCACTATCTCCAGCCAGCGGCTTAATCAAAAATGCCAATTCAACCTGGTTAAACGGCCACGCATTAAACCTTGATCTTGAAGCGGCACTAGAACAACCCGTGCGCATAGCCAACGATGCAAATTGCTTCGCGCTGTCCGAAGCTGTAGACGGTGCCGCTACCAATACCCAAGTAGTATTTGGGGCAATTCTTGGCACCGGCGTAGGTGGCGGCCTGGTTATAGGGAAGCGCGTTTTGCTTGGTCGAAACGCGGTCGCGGGAGAATGGGGCCACAACCCCCTTCCTTGGCTTGACAATGATGAAAGACCTGGGCCGAAATGCTTTTGTGGCCAACAAGGGTGCATCGAAACTTTTCTTTCGGGACCCGCACTCGTGTCTTCCTATCAAAAAATCGGTGGTACGTTAACCAGTGCCAAAGCCATTGCTACCGCTGCGATTGAAGATGCACAGGCACAATTTATACTCGCACGTTATGTGAACCATCTTGCTCGCGCATTGGCACAGGTGATCAACATCTTAGATCCAGATGTGATTGTTCTTGGCGGTGGTCTTTCCAATATCGAATTGCTGTACGAGCGGGTGCCGGACCTGTGGCATCCTTATATTTTTTCCGACCAAGTCGGTACGGTATTGAAACGTAATCATCATGGAGATTCCGGTGGCGTACGTGGAGCAGCGTGGCTTTGGGATAGCCAGAAATCATGGACGTAGAACCCGGTCTGTGTCGAGATTGCGGAGCACACCTAACTGAGGCTCCTATCAAATATTGTCCAAGCTGCACAAGCCCTCGCCTTCTACGGCATCCTGATTTGTTGACTCTTTCCATTGCACATGTGGATTGCGATGCGTTTTATGCCTCAGTGGAAAAGCGCGATGATCCCTCGCTCTTGGATAAACCGGTAATTATCGGTGGTGGGAAACGCGGCGTCGTAAGCACTTGTTGTTATATCGCACGTATGCACGGCGTGCACTCGGCAATGCCCATGTTTCAAGCTCTTCGAGCATGTCCGGATGCCATCGTGATCCGCCCAAACATGGCAAAATATCAAGCAGTTGGGTATGAGGTGCGCGACCTGATGTCAGAGGTAACACCGTTAGTCGAACCAATATCCATCGACGAAGCATATCTAGATTTAGAACACCTTCTTACCCAAGAATCGGAAAGCCCTGCATTTGCACTCATTCACCTTGCCAAGCGACTTGAAAAAGAACTCGGAATCACTGCATCGATTGGCCTTGGCCCAAATAAATTTCTTGCAAAGCTGGCCTCTGACCTGGACAAGCCGCGGGGTTTCTCCCTGATAGGCAGTAATGAAGCACGTTCGTTTTTGGCACCTATGTCAGCAACCAAGATTTGGGGAGTAGGCCCCGCTCTTACTCGGCGTCTGGCGGAGGCCGGTATAAACAAAATCGGACAACTTCAAACTCGGGGTGAGGATGAGCTAGTAACCCGCTTTGGCTCAATTGGTCGCCGATTAGCACGATTCTCCATCGGAGAAGACGCGCGCTCAGTCGGCACCCGAAGCATCCGCAAAAGCGTATCAGCTGAAACAACTTTTGAACACGACCTTGCTGCTTTCTTCGAAATAGAGCAAGCACTGCAAGGTTTATGTAAACGGGTCAGTGAGCGCTTGAGACGTGCCAACATGGCTGGTAACGCTATTGTGCTGAAGCTAAAAACATCCGATTTCAAACTTCGGACTAGAACTGCAAGCCTCTCCTTTCCAACCCAGCGGGCCAACCTCCTTTACGAAACGGGCGCAACACTGTTGACAAGGGAACTAGATGGCAAAACGAAGTTTAGGCTCATCGGAATCGGTGTCACGCGCCTCACCGACACCTTAGATGCGGACCCCCCTGATATGTTGGATAGCTCCTAAGCTCCTAGGAATCTGAATGCCTAGTGGATTGGAGCATTCTTATCCTAAGTTTGAAACTATATTTAGTGTTGGATATCGTCGCAAATCAGCAATCCGGCGGTGAATGATATTCTAAGTGCTCAATGAGGCCGCGGATCGCGAAGTTTCCATAATCAAGATCCATACCCGGAGATACGCCGTTTTCCATGACCCGAAAATGTACCTCAAATTCTGGCTCGTGATCTCCCTCCCCATAAGGGAAATAAGCCATTGCCACAGGCCATGAACGCAACCCCTTGAGGGCGGCACTAGCCGACGAGTTGGATTGGGACAAGTCATCAGGTTCATCGGAAGGCGCAATCACTGGACCGATAAAAGCGGAAACCTCGTTCAAACTATCATCTCCCGTGCCGCTAAAGACGTTGCGCGTGAGTATGCGTCCACCCGCCATAGCATGTTCGAGAGTCAAGAAAAGATGCTCCGTCGGGAAAAGAGTGCCTGCAGGTAGGTCGATCGAACTCTCCTTAGGTTTACTGAAGCGGGCCACCCCCCCAACTCTCTCGGGATCAAGCTCTGCGCGACCTTCCACCTGCTCATTCAGCTTATCATTCGTGGTGCTGCGCATCGTGTAGCGGAACTCGCTCCCGTCACGAGACTCCCAACTGGAGAAACTAAAACGGTTGTTGATTGCTTTGCCGCTGGGACCGGAAAAAATCATTCGAACATGCTGCGTTAAGGTCCAGCCATCGCAAACATCATTCCAATCAAGGTACATTTTCCCAGTCACGTCCGTAAAATCGGCGCTGCTACCCCCAGACAAAAGACGAAGGTCATAAATTGCCCGGTGTGCGGCCAAGTCTGCAGACCAAACTGATGTCCCGGAATAGACCAATCCTAGGACAAAAAGCAACATTACGCGTTTACAAAATAAAGCCATATTTCATAACCTCCAACCGGGTACGGCTACACTACAACACCACAGCATTCGCACGTAGGACCAAACCGTGTCCAAAACCGCTTTTGCTCGAACGAAGCGGGACAAGGGCTTGGACTTTTCCCTTGAGACCACCGCGCTAATACAGTCGGATTCATGACGAACCAAGTAAGAATACTGGCTACACGCCATTACCCCGAGGCTATCGAGCAGCGCCTCGCCCAGGACTACAATGCTACACTTAATCCCCAGGACCGTTATTTCAACACCAAAGATCTAGTACGAGCATCAAGCGATATGGGCGGTCTGCTGATCTCGGCAAGAGAAACATTCGACGCACAATGCATTATCGCATTACCACGAAGCGTAGGGATTCTAGGCGCTTATTCTGCAGGAACAGACCATATCGATATAAGTGCCGCGCTCCAACGTGGACTAATCGTAACAAGTACCCACGGGGATTTAAAAGAAAAGTGTGCTGATCTTGCGATGCTGTTGCTGCTTAATGCGGCAAGAAGGGCATTCGAGGGTGATCAATTAATTCTTTTCGAAAATGGATCGGATGGACACCAACGCAATTGCTCGGAATGGGGTTCCAAGCGAAGCGCCTCGGCATCTTGGAGATGGAAGAAATTGACCGCACATCGGCACACCGTGCAACCGCGTTTCGCCTATCCATCCATTATTATAACAGAAAACGCTTGCCCCCCAAAATTGGAAGCTGGCGCAACATGTCATGCCAACCCTGATCGAATGTTAGGCATCTCTGATTTCCTCTCTCTAAACTGCCCAGCAACGCCAAAGACGGTTGGCTTTTTGAACTGGCCACGGTTTTCTCTTCTTCCGGACCGGTCCGTCGTCATCAATATCTCTCGTGGGGAATTGATTGACAAAGCAGCACTGAGCAACGCTTTAATCACAGGAAAATTGGCGGCGGCCGGTCTAGATGTCTTCCAGAACGAACCCAATGTTCGAGCTAACCCACGAGACTTGCCCAATGTTTTTCTCCTGCCACATGCCAGCATGTGCGCCGTTAGATATCCGAATTGCAACGGGTATGCCGATTTTGAACGGATTTGACGCCTTTTTCGCCGGACACGAGGTACCAAATCGAATTGTGTAAAGTTATAGGATCAAACGAAAGTTTAACGCCTCAGGCCGATTAATAGTCACCACCATGACATCTTCACTGCACTCAAGATGTAATAGTTTGGCCTCTCTTTACTTTCTGGGAGAACTAGACAGAGCGCTAAAACGCACCGCAAGTGGTGTGAACCCCCCCCGATCCATCTGCTGAATAAGGGCGCGTTTCAATATCTTACCACTCGCAGTTAAAGGAAAATCAGGCAGCACTGCGTAATATTCCGGCATGTCATAGATAGACAGGCCAGACGAGTGCAAGAAACTGAGGATTTTATCCGGTTCGGGCATGTCGCCAGCCGCAGGTACGATCGTCAGACAAACTTTTTCACCAAGCCTCTTATCCGCTACTGGTATTACCGCTGCCTTTTCGATCGCCGGATGCCGCACCGCTAGGTCTTCTATCTTGCGAGGATGAATGTTTCGGCCTCCTCGTATAATGATTTCTTTGAGCCTGCCAACAACTTCCAAGTTTCCTGATGAATCAAGCCGTCCTAGGTCGCCACTCATGAACCAACCATCTCGATTAAAGGAGTTCTCGGTTGAAGTTTGATCACCAAAATAGCCCAGCATCAATGCCGCACCTCGACCCCCTATTTCTCCAACCTCTCCCACTGCCAAGGATTGGTCCCTATCATCCGGATCAAAAATCTTTACCTGGTAAGACGGGCCGCCTCGACCACAAGTCGAAACAATGGTGTCAGTATCGTCTTCAGGATGGGTATACTGATGCGAAGAATTTTCAGTCATTCCGTAGACATTTTGAGGCGTAATACCTTGTGAGAAAAACTCCTCCGCAATTGTTCGGGGAATTGGTGCTCCCGCCATATAAAAAACTTTTATCGACCCAAAAGAATCTGAACACCGTGCACGCTGCTGCGCGAGAAGGTCTATCGCATGAGTGGGTACGCCCATTACATAGCTTGCGCGCACTTCACTAATCCAATCGAAAGATTCCATACCTTCGGAGGGATCATTAACTACAAATTCCGCTCCTGCAATTAGGGCCTGAGCAAAACCAACCCACGCAATGTGATGTGAAAGCGGACTCAACGAAAGTAGAACCGTATCCCGACCGTGGCGCCAATCCGTTACTAAATCTCGCGCGTTGGCGAGGATAGTATTGTCGCTGTGCATTACACCTTTTGGCTTTCCGGTGGTGCCGGATGTAAAGGCGAGGTAACAAATTTTGTCCGCGCCCAAGTCAGGGAGCACAGAATTATCAGTTCCGTCCTCCCAACTTGGTAAATCTTCTGACCGCCCCCGTTTTTTAGGAATTAAAAAGCAAGCACGATGCGTGGTTTTTTCCCGAATCAACTCAATCAAATCACCCCCGTCTGCACTCCATCCTTTCTCAGCTATTACCGCGGCAGCGTCGATTTCATTAACAAGTGACAACATTTCAGAAACTGTATAATTCCGGTGCAGCGAGGGGTTACAGATATATCCATTTCGGGAGCAAGCCAACATCACTACTACCGATTCCACCCGGTTTGACAGTGCCATCGCCACTCGATCACCAGCTGTCAGACCAGCTTCTGCTAATGTGCCAGCGATTGCCCGAGACCATTGCTCTACCTGGCGCCAGGTAAGGCGCCTCCCGCTATCGCGAAGTGCATAATCATCCGGGATCGTCCTCGCCTGACGTGCAGCATGGTCGTATAACCCCTCGTCACGCCAAAGGCCTTGCTCGTAATAACGTCTGGCAGTTATCGGGTCATGGAGGGTCAACAACGGCATTTATTAGTGGCCGAATTTATCCGTGTTCGGAGGACGTTTTTCACCGAACGCAGCACTCAACTCTGCCGCTTCCTCACTATTAAGGTACTGGCGCAACAGCAAATCGTGCGCTAGGCGAGCGAGTCCACCAACGCCCCCATGACGCGCGTTGAACGAGGCCTTTAGTGAAGCCAGAGCAACCGAACCACGGGCAGCCACCTCCAGAGCATAATCTCGCGTTGCTCCCTCAAGCTCCTCATCCGGGACTACCCGATTAATCAGGCCCATCTCACGAGCATCTTCCGCAGTTAGCTTCGGGTTGGTGTACCACATTTCCTTCGCTCGCTTCTTTCCAACCAAATCCTCCAGATACCAAGTGCCATATCCAGCATCGAATGAGCCCATCATCGGTCCCACTTGCCGAAAAATTGCGCTTTCCTTTGCAATGGTCAGGTCGCAAACCATTTGCAACACATTCCCGCCCCCAACAGCAAACCCGTTTACGCTGGCAATGACCGGTTTTTGAGTCTTGTCTATTGCTTCATACATTTCCAAGGTAGGCAACACACCCGCATAAAGGTTTGTATCCTCCATGCCCTCTTTACGACCACCTATACAGAAAAACTTGTTCCCAGCGCCGCTCAATACCAATACTTTAGTACGTGTTTCTCGGCTGGAATCATTTACACAATCACGAATCTCGTGACACATGATCGGTGTGAACATGTTCCCATCTTTAGGGCGGTTAAGGGTCAACCAAGCAATTGGCCCATCTTCTCGATATAGAATTTCGGTGTATGCCACGTTCCCTCCCCTTATGGCTTCGTGAAATCACGCTTAAGCGTTGCGACTATTCCGAAGACCTAACCTTTTAAAACTAACCACTATGTTTAATTTAGTGACCGAAAGAGGCAACGCCTCGCTTTTCAAAAAATTGCTGGTGATAGTCCTCAGCCATCCAAAAGTCACCAACAGACTCAATGGTAGTCGCGATGGCGTGAGCAAAACGTCCTGATTGTTCAAGCGCTGCCTTGGATGTGTCGGCACTAGTGCCTTGAGCCTCAGTATGCGTAAAAATAACAGTCCGGTACTGGCTGCCCGTGTCTGGTCCCTGTCGGTTGACTTGGGTCGGATCATGAATTTTCCAAAACAAGTCCAATAACTGCTCGTAACTAACCTGCTCTGGATTGAAAAGCACTCGTACAACCTCAGCGTGGCCTGTCCTGCCGGTACATACCTGTTCATAGGTGGGATTCGAAACTTGGCCGCCACAATATCCAACCGAGGTCTCTACCACCCCCGGAACCTCCCCGAATGCAGCCTCAACACCCCAAAAACAACCCGCCCCAAACGTTGCCTGTTCCATCAAAATCTCATTTCTTGTCCGGTTCCCGGGCAGACGCGCCCCACACTCCCCTTATTTGCCTCTCAAAAGCGCCGATGGCAAGTAGGACTCGATCCGATTCCGCGTTTCAATAAAATAGTCTATGATCCCTCGAAACCTTAGGAGACGGTTATGGTGGGGAAAATCGACAGACGACTGCAGGAAATGGGTATCGTATTGCCCAATCCCGCATCGCCTGCGGCGAATTACGTACCATTCGTAATTTCCGGATCGTTGGTCTTTATTGCGGGCCAGATTCCGTTTTGGAATGGCGAAATTCTGCATATCGGCAAGGTCGGTGCAGAAATTTCTATCGAAGAAGCTAAGCAAGCGGCCCGAGTATGCGGACTCAATTTGATTGCACAGTTGAAAGCTGCCTGCGCTGGAGACCTTGACCGGGTCAAACGGTGCGTCAAGATTGGTGTATTCGTGAACTGCGTCGATGGTTTCAAACAACAACCCGAAATCGCTAATGGCGTCTCTGACCTCTTGGTCGAGCTATTTGGTGACGCTGGACGTCATGCACGTTTTGCGGTTGGCACCAATGCATTGCCAAGAAATTGCGCCACCGAATCCGATGGCATATTTGAAATCTTCTAGCCCAGCTAACCCGATTGCCGAAGAGGAAGAATAGGTTATGACCAGCCCCGACACGAACCGCAATATTTCGCTTGAGGAAATGGACAAGCAAAGTTTGCTTCATCCATACACCTCGATTACAGACCACCTAGACAAGGGACCTGTAGTTATAATCAAAGGTCACGCAGCCCGGGTCACGGACAGCCGTGGCCGGGACTATATCGATTCCATGGGTGGGCTATGGTGCGTTAATATTGGCCACGGTCGGCAGGAAATGGTCGACGCCATTACCGCGCAGGCACAGGAAATCGCTTACTACCATCTTTTTTTCTCGATGGCCAACGAGCCTGCAATCCGCCTGGCTGACAAGGTACTACAACTCATGCCTGACCACATGAGCAAAGTTTTTTTCTGTAATTCGGGATCAGAGGCCAACGATACGCAAGTAAAAATTGCCTGGTACTACAATAATTTACGCGGAAAACCGGAAAAGAAGAAAATCATTGCCCGGAAACTTGGTTATCATGGAGTTACAGCCGTCGCAGCGAGCATGACTGGCCTTCCCCAACTCCACAAATCCTTCAATTTACCGTTGGATGGCTTCCTCCACGTGTCGGCACCACATCACTATTGGAATGCAGCTAATGGAGAGACCGAGAGGGAGTTCTCAAAGCGTCTTGCGAAAGAATTAGACTCCTTAATTGAACATGAAGACCCAACCACTATCGCAGCATTCATCGCGGAACCAGTAATGGGCGCAGGTGGCGTAGTACCTCCACCAGACGGCTATTTCTCTGAAATCCAAAAGGTCCTCAAAAAACACGACATTTTATTTATTGCCGATGAGGTAATTTGTGGATTTGGTCGACTGGGGACCATGTTCGGTACCAACCTTTACCAACTTGAACCAGACATGATGACCCTCGCCAAAGGGCTAACCAGTGCCTACGTACCAATGTCGGCCGCAGTTATCTCTGAGAAAGTGTGGGACGTTCTTAAATCTGGATCGCCAGAGACGGGTCCATTTGCGCATGGATACACATATGGTGGCCACCCCCTAGCTGCGGCTGCCGGACTCAAGACAATTGAAATAATGGAGCGGGAGAACCTAGTCGACCATGCTCATAAAGTAGGTGCATACCTGCAACGCAGGCTTCGCGAGACCTTTAGCGAGAATCCTCTGGTTGGCGAAGTGCGAGGGGTAGGATTAATGGCAGGAGTCGAACTAGTGGCTGATAAGGACAAAAAAATACCTTTTGAACCCTCAGTTCAAATTGGCCCACGTGTTACCCAATTGTTAATGGAAGAAGGTGTGATCCATAGAGCAATCAATAATACCATCGCTTTCTCTCCACCACTAGTCATAACCGAAACTGACATAGATGAAATGCTAGACCGTTGCCAACGTGGAGTTAAAAAAATGGCGGATCAGTTAGTAGGCGAAGGGATGTGGAAAGCCGCTTGAAGAGTTTTCCCATCGCCACCCCATCGACGAGTCCCACGGTAGATCATACTCTCACTGCTCGGACCGTGTCGTGTCTATCGGAGGTGAACGCAGACGAATGGAATGCCTGTGCAGGGAATACCAATCCGTTTCTTTCTCACGCTTTTCTTTATGCACTTGAGGAGAGTGGCTCCTGCACGGCAGAGACGGGATGGCTACCCCAACACTTACTATTAGAGGATCATGACAATGAGTTAGTTGGCGCAATGCCGATGTACGTCAAAGGCCACTCGCAGGGCGAATACGTTTTCGATCATAATTGGGCTCACGTTTATGAAAAAGCCGGCGGACATTATTACCCTAAGCTCCAGGTGTCGGTACCATTTACACCAGCTACCGGCCCACGTTTACTTGTACCGCCTGGTAAAGACCAAGAACGAAATCGTCGGCTTCTGATCCGTGCAGCCACCCAAATCGCGGACAAACTTGGTGTCTCTTCTCTCCACGTGACCTTTGCCACGAAATCCGAGTGGACATTAATGGGCGATACCGGCCTGCTGCAAAGAACAGGAGAACAATTCCACTGGAAAAACGCTGGCTATGTAAATTTTAACGAGTTCCTCGAAAACCTCACTTCCCGCAAGCGAAAATCGATCCGAAAGGAACGCGCTCGCGCTCTCGCTGATGGCATCGAAATCGAGACACTCACTGGCGACAGCCTAAAAACAGAACATTGGGACGCTTTCTTCAACTTTTACACAGATACCGGAAACCGAAAGTGGGGCATCCCATATTTGACACGGGCCTTTTTTGATTTGATCCACGAACACATGAGAGACAGCATTGCTCTGGTAATGTGCCAACGAAACGGTCGTTATATTGCTGGTGCACTCAATTTCATTGGTGCTGACACACTTTTTGGTCGCCACTGGGGCTGCATTGAAGAGCGCGACTGCCTTCATTTCGAAGCTTGCTATTACCGCGCCATTGATTTTGCCATTGAAAGAGGACTCAGGCACGTCGAGGCTGGCGCCCAAGGCTCACACAAGATCCACCGCGGTTATCTTCCGCGCCTTACATATAGTGCACACTGGATTCGAAACGAACATTTCCGACAGGCAGTTGAGGCATACTTAAATCAGGAACGTGAGGATGTTGAATCGCACGTCGACGCTATCGAATTTAACTATTCGCCATTCCGTCAAACCGACGAAATCAGGAATACGTAGTTAAATTTCTATAGGACATAGCATACCCAAATCCAAGCAATACTAGGCAAGGGAGGATTTTAACCATGCAGACTAAGGCCGCTGTAGCTCACAAATCGGGTGAACCACTCACCATCGAGACCCTCGAGCTCAGTGGTCCTAAGGACGGCGAATGTCTGGTTGAAATTAAGGCAACGGGCGTTTGCCATACCGATGAATTCACTCTGTCGGGAGCAGACCCTGAAGGATTATTCCCGGCGATCCTTGGCCACGAAGGTGCTGGCGTAATTGTGGAAGTTGGGCCTAGGGTAAGTGGCCTCAAGAAAGGGGATCACGTGATCCCGCTATACACCCCTGAATGTCGACATTGTGAATACTGCCTTAGTGGAAAGACCAATCTTTGCCAGGCAATCCGTGTTACCCAGGGCCAAGGTGTGATGCCCGACGGCACTAGCAGGTTCAACTTAGGTAAGGATAAAATTTATCACTACATGGGCACATCGACCTTTGCCAATTTCACAGTAGTACCTGAAATCGCACTCGCAAAAATTCGTGACGATGCTCCGTTTGAGAAGGTCTGCTACATCGGCTGCGGGGTCACTACCGGACTCGGTGCAGTAATGAACACAGCTAAGGTACAACCCGGCGACAATGTAGTGGTATTTGGCCTTGGTGGTATCGGACTTAATGTAATACAGGGTGCGCGAATCGCCGGCGCCGACATGATAGTCGGCGTTGATATTAATCCATCAAAACAATCTTTAGCCGAAAAATTTGGAATGACTCATTTCGTCAACCCATCCGAGACCAAAGAGGATTTAGTCCCATATTTAGTGGACCTGACAAACGGCGGCGCAGATTACAGTTTTGAGTGCATCGGCAATGTGGAAATTATGCGCCAAGCGTTAGAGTGCTGCCATAAGGGATGGGGGACCTCAATTATCATAGGAGTTGCTGGAGCTGGGCAGGAAATCTCTACCCGCCCATTCCAGTTGGTCACAGGAAGAACCTGGAAGGGCACTGCCTTTGGGGGCGCAAAGGGACGCACCGACGTTCCGAAGATAGTAGACTGGTACATGGACGATAAAATTAATATCGACGATTTGATAACCCATACCTTGCCACTGGAGGATATCAATAAAGGATTCGAACTGATGCGAAGTGGGGAATCAATCCGAAGTGTAGTCGTGTTTTAATAGCCATAGAACTTAAGGTACGAAGTTTAAAACATATAGAAATCCGATAATAGCAAGCTTAAAGTAATATTATTGTTCGGGAGTACGCCGTCATCAGGATTACAGAAACCAGACATGTCGACAAGACGCTAGCTAGTGGTGCGTAATGCCTCCGAGACTACCTCCAGAAGCACCCCTAGAACCGCCGCCTATCATTGTGCCGGATACAGAACCAGATTCACCGCTAGATCCAAATTATGACCCGGATGAGGATGCACCGATAGTGCCCCCACCGGTACCCGATCAACCTTGGCGGGATCCACCGCCTGCAGCAAGCCAAACAAATTGGCAAAAAGCAAAATTAAGAACGTAGAATCACCGAAATGTGGGGGGCCTAAGGAAACTGAGCTTGAGCTCGACCTAGACCTTCAATGTCAATTTCAACCTTATCCCCCATTTGAACCCACTTAGTCTCAACAACACTGCCAAGTAAAATAAACTCGCCCGGCGCTAGAACCTTGCCCCGCTGGACAAACAAATTCGCTAACCAGGCGAGAGCAGTAAAGGGGTGTCCCATGATATCACCGCCCCTGCCACGACCAACCTCAATGCCATTGATGCGCATATAGCCAGCTATCGAGGCAAGATCCAGTAACCGCCAATCTCTTACTGGATCGCCCAGCACACATCCTGCATCAAAAAAATCGTCGGCGATTAAAGTGGGAGCACCCAGCGATGCATAGTTATCGTATCGATCATCTACTATCTCAATGGCCGGCATTACCTGCGCAACAGCCCCGGCCACGGAGTTAGCATTATGAGAACCACCTCCGGAATCGAGCGGCGCACCAAGTCTAACAGCAATTTCACATTCCACTCCAACGTGGCGGTAATCTTCATGTTCAAAAATACCTTCAACATTTTGCGCAGTAGAAGCAAACACTCCGCCTGCGCATGGGTTCCTGATATTTAGAAAATCTTGCATCACCGATGTTGTGCAGCCAATTTTATGGCCTGCTACTCTGCCAAATTTTGTACGCCTCAAACATTCATGAAGATCGTCCTGGATCAAATAGGCTTCGGTTTCGTTAACGGGACGGCATGAGTCCGGTAGTTCATCGATCGTAGACCCGTCCAAACGACTACGGCTAAGTAGAGCCGCAGCGCGATGGATCTGCGCCGGGTTCATAAAAGTTCTCCACGCAAAACCGTCGTAGCCATCCCTGACAAACGAACCCGATGGCCATCGACTGCAACTCGCACCTCACCACCACGACCCGACAGTTGGTGTCCGACCAACTCGTTCTTATGTAGCTTAGTAGCCCAGTAGGGCCCTAACGAACAATGGGCCGAACCCGTGACTGGATCCTCATTTATTCCATATCGGGGTGCAAAAAATCGAGATACAAAATCAGCACCGCTGTTTTTCTCTGCGCGCGCTGTAACAATAATGCCGCGGGTTTCTACCTCCGACAGTCCTACAAAATCCGGGGTTAGATCACGCACCGCAGCAGCATCGAGAACCTCAACAAGGTAATCCATTCCAGTCCAACCCACCCATATGGCCTCGCCTACAAGCGCAGACTTAAGATTCGGAGGAGATAACGCAGTCTTAGCCGCTAAAGCGGGAAAATCTAACTCAATCCGACCTTTATCGGTGGTCGCCGTCAAAAGCCCACTGCGAGTATGGAAGCGTGCCACCTCAAGCTCTGACAAAGCCCCAGTCGTCCATAGTATATGGGCGCTAGCAAGCGTAGCGTGTCCACAAAGATCCACTTCTGCCAACGGTGTAAACCACCGAAGATCAAAACCTTCCTCCCGTGTTTCACTTCGCTGGTTTAAAAATGCGGTCTCTGACAAGTTCATTTCGGCAGCAACATTCTGCATCCAATTTACGTCCGCTCTATCAGTTAACAGACAGATAGCTGCCGGATTGCCAGCAAAACGAACATTGGTAAAAGCGTCAACGATGTAAAGCGCGACCGGCATAATTCTCCTCTTGAAGCAATATTTAACATAATCTTGCAAACAGTTGACCCCCCTTGCTCTCGCCGATAGCGTAGCTCCCATGGCATTACTAGGTCGTGGCTTACTCGCTATCTGGCATGACGTTGAACTTTCCGGAAACGAGGATCTTACCGATTTTCATAACTGGTATACGCGTGAACACCTACCGGAAAGACTTAGCATTCCAGGATTTCTCCGAGGTCGGCGTTACGAGGCTATAACCGGAAAACCGTATTATGCTGCTTTATATGAAACGGAGTCCGTGGAAACACTTGCGAGCGCGCCCTATCACGAAAGACTCAACAACCCGACACCATGGTCTACCCGTAACTTAACCCGGTTTAGGAACACAAATCGCACCGCATTCACGGTCGAATACAGCGCAGGGTTTGGGGTGGGAAGTGGACTTGCCGTAATTTGGTTGTCTCCCAAAACAGAAATGGAAAAGGCTCTAAAAACTTGGCTCATCAAAACTACTTTCCCAAAACTATTTCAGCACTCTGGGATAATCGGTGCACATCTCTGTATCGCAGACAGTCTTGCAACCAAGACTGAAAGTGTTGAAGCTCGATTACGTGAAAAACCTGACAAAATAGCAGAGTGGATTGTGATAATCGAGGGCCACGATCAGGCCGACTTGGACCAAGCACTTAGTCAACTACTCTCTTCGGAAGAGTGTACCGAGCAAGGTGCCGCATCCGCTTCTACCACACGACATCGCCTCATCCATAGCGCTATCTCCGACGAGCACGCCAACTTTTTCATTCAAGAACACGAATGAAGGAAGTCACACCGAGCGCCAAAAGCGCTTGGCATGCCCGTGTTTGGAAATTGGCATTACCTCTTATTTTGGCAAACCTGACCATCCCCTTGCTGGGTATGGTCGACACAGCAGTGATTGGTGATCTTAGCGCGGCCCATATCGGCGCAGTCGCAGTCGGTGCTACAGTGTTTTCGTTTCTTTATTGGGGGCTAGCGTTCCTTCGCTTTTCCACTACCGGACTTACAGCCCAGGCCTACGGAGCAAACGATCTAGACGGCGCCCTAACATTGCTTGGCCGAGCCATTTTATTGGCGGTCGGTTTCGGTACCCTTTTCGTAGTCTTTCAAGCGCCAATCGTTTCAGCCGCAATAACCTTGATCACGATGACACCAGGTGTTGAAGCCCATGTCCGGGATTATATGTTTATCCGAATCTGGGGCGCGCCAGCAGCCCTCGCCAATATCGCGATACTGGGCTGGCTGATTGGCCTACAACGAGTACATCACGCCCTGACGCTCCAAGTAATAATCAACGGCGTTAATATTTTCCTCGACATTGCTCTTGGTCAATGGCTCGGCATGGAGATTAAAGGTGTCGCCCTTGCAACTATGATCTCTCAGGTTATTGGATTCGGAGCAGGTGTTTATCTAATCATCCGAATTAAAGTCGGTCTGGGAGCCAATTGGGACGTCACAACGATCCTGAGCCGACAGCCTCTACTGGCATTAATGGTTATGAACCGCGATATCTTTATAAGAAGCCTCTGCGTAATCGCGGCCGTTGCAATGTTCACCATCCAGGGCGCGAAGATGGGTGAGCTCGTGCTAGCAGCAAATGGAATTCTTATCCTGTTTCAAGCATTTCTGTCCTACGGACTTGACGGTTTCGCTCACGCCGCCGAATCCCTGGTCGGTGCCGCTGTTGGTGCTCGTGACCGAACCGCATTGCGAAACGCTGTCAAAATCTCAACCCAATTGGCACTGCTGGTTTCCGTCGGTTATGTCGCAATTTTTATCCTATTCGGGGATGCGATTATTGCAGGGATTACCGACCTGCCCGATGTCCGCGCCTCAGTCAGGCAGTATTTTGGGTGGGTAATTATCTCCCCGCTAGTTTCCGTGTGGGCATTTCAACTGGACGGCATATTCATAGGCGCCACCAGGGCAGGAGATATGCGGAACGCAATGCTAATCTCGTTTTGTATCTATTTAGTATTGATGTTCAATTTGCTGGCTTACCTGGGAAATCATGGCCTGTGGCTTGCGTTCACGGTGTTCATGATCGCACGTGCCGTTACCCTGATGGCCTTCTATCCGAGATTGGAGAGGACTACCACCGATAGTATCGGATAATTCAGCTCAATTGGGTTGATGTGTACTTGGCAAGTCACATCTATATGTGCATGTTGAAGCGTGTTTTTGTCCATCGTCGACTCCCAACAAGCGAGTCGGCCCCCGGTAGGTACAAGTTATGAAAATCGCGGTTCCCAAGGAGTTGCGCGACGGTGAAACCCGCGTTGCGATGTCCCCTGACATGATAAAGAAGCTAGTTGCCATGGGGCTCGAAGTCATGATCGAAACAGGCGCGGGGAACCGCGCAATGCTGCTAGACGACTTGTACCGAAAAGCCGGCGCTTTGATCGGTGCAAACGCCAATGAAACTTATTCTGGTGCCGACATTGTTTTGAAAGTTCGCCCGCCCATAAGGCCAGACCAGGGACCGGACGAACTTGCGATGATTAAAAGCGGGGCTTTGTTGATTGGATTGTTAGAGCCGTTGCAAAATACAGATTCGGTTGCAGCGTACGCCAAGGCTGGCGTGACCGCGTTCGCAATGGAGCTACTACCACGCATCAGTCGTGCGCAAAGCATGGACGTCCTGTCCTCACAAAGCAATCTGGCCGGATACAAGGCGGTGATAGAAGCGGCCGCGGCCTTCGGAAAAGCGTTTCCCATGATGATGACTGCTGCAGGGACAATCGCCCCAGCCAAGGTCCTTGTTTTAGGAACTGGAGTAGCCGGACTACAGGCGATCGCGACAGCGCGACGTCTTGGCGCAATAGTCTCCGCGTTTGATGTGCGTCTAGCGGCTAAGGAAGAAGCTGAAAGCCTTGGAGCGAAATTTATAGAGGTAATAAACGAGAAAACCCAGGGTGCCGAGACGAAAGACGGTTATGCGAAAGAGATGAGTGAGGAGTATAAGCGTAAACAGAAGGAGCTCATCCATGAGACCCTCAAAAGCCAAGACATCGTGATTACAACGGCTTTGATTCCAGGAAAATCTGCCCCCGTGCTTATCACTGAAGAAATGGTAAAAGATATGAATCTAGGGTCGGTAATAGTTGATCTTGCAATAGAATCTGGGGGCAATTGCTCCATAACCGAGTTAGGAAAAGTGGTCTTCAGACACGGAGTAACCCTCATTGGGCATGCCAACATGCCAGGTCATGCCCCGGTCGATGCGAGCGCGCTTTATGCCCGTAGTTTGGTGAATTTCATCACACCGATGATAGACCCTGAAACAAAAGATCTTGCGATCGATTGGGAGGATGAAATCATCGCAGGCACGCTAATCACACACGATGGAAAGATCGTACATCCCACACTCACAAACGGAGAAGGCCGATGACGGATCCGTTCGTCACCAATATCACAATTTTCTTACTCGCAGTGTTCGTCGGCTACTACGTAGTATGGAATGTGACGCCTGCACTTCACACGCCTCTTATGTCGGTTACCAATGCGATCTCTGGGATCATCGTCGTCGGTGCCTTGATCGCGGTTGGCTCGGACACTACTGCGACAATAGAAATCGAAGATAGCAACACATTTAATTTTTCACTCCTACTTGGCTTTTTTGCCGTCATGTTAGCATCGGTAAACATCTTCGGCGGTTTCATTGTCACCCAGCGTATGCTGCAAATGTTTAAGAAAATGAAATAGAGGGGCAACAACCCGTGAATGCCAATGTTTCCGCCCTCCTCTATCTTGCCTCTGCAGTATGTTTCATTGTCGCTTTAAAGGGCCTGTCATCACCAGCTTCAGCGAGATCAGGAAATTTGTTCGGCATTGCCGGTATGGCGATTGCAATTGCGACTACTTTACTAAAACTGGACATATCCAGCTTCGTGTTGATAGCGGTGGCGGTAATCGCAGGCGGATCGGTTGGAACCGTTATTGCATTACGGATTCAAATGACCGCGATGCCGCAACTGGTCGCCGCTTTCCACAGTTTAGTTGGCTTAGCGGCAGTATTAGTTGCAACGGCCGCGCTTTACGCACCTGACGCATATGGCATTGGCACTGTTGGGAATATTAAACCAGCAAGCCTTATCGAAATGTCGTTTGCTGTTGTAATCGGCGCCATCACTTTTACTGGCTCAATCATAGCTTTCGCAAAACTTCAGTCTCTGATCAGCGGTGCACCACTAATTTTCTCTGGACAACACGTCTTAAATTTGGTGATCGCATTGGTGACTATCGCACTGATCTTCTGGTTTTGCTTTTCGGAAAGTCACGCCTTGTTTTTGACCATGACCGCACTCGCTTTGTTACTGGGGGTTTTGATTATCATCCCGATCGGCGGGGCTGACATGCCGGTGGTGGTGTCAATGCTCAATTCCTATTCAGGCTGGGCCGCCGCGGGCATCGGCTTCACGCTTCAAAATCCCGCACTAATCATAGTAGGAGCACTGGTTGGCTCTTCTGGCGCAATCCTTAGTTATATAATGTGCAGAGCGATGAACCGGTCATTTTTCAACGTAATTCTCGGAGGATTCGGAGCTGAGGTTGATACTAGTGTCACCGAACGCGGCAACAAAAATGCCAAGGCGGGCAGTGCGGATGATGCTGCATTCATTATGAAAAATTCCCAATCAGTGATCATCGTTCCAGGCTATGGCATGGCCGTCGCGCAGGCCCAACACTCACTTCGGGAAATGGCCAACATCCTTAAGAAACAGGGGATAGATGTGCGATACGCAATACATCCTGTCGCCGGACGCATGCCTGGACACATGAACGTACTATTAGCGGAGGCTAACGTGCCTTATGATGAAGTCTTTGAACTCGATGAAATTAATAACGATTTTGCTAGCTGCGACGTTGCCTTCGTCATCGGAGCGAATGATGTAACTAACCCGGCGGCGAAAAAAGACCCCACAAGCCCGATCGCTGGAATGCCAATTCTGGATGTTGAAAAATCTAGTACTGTGTTGTTCGTGAAGCGTTCTCTCTCCCCAGGTTATGCTGGGATTGATAACGAAGTATTTTACGCTGACAAGACTATGATGTTGTTCGGTGACGCGAAGAAAATGGTCGAGGGCATTATCAGGGTGTTGTAATCATGGGGATGAAAGCATGGCTCGCGAACTTCACGAACTCTCAGCGATCGACCTAATTGCCCTTTACAGGGCTAAAAAAGCCTCTCCGGTGGAAGCTGCACAGTCTGTCTTAAACCGCATAGAAGCGCTGCAACCAACCTACAACGCGTTTTGCATAATCGACCCCGAGCGCACCCTCCACGACGCCCGCCTGTCCGAAACTCGGTGGACTAAACAACAACCAGCCGGCCTAGTCGATGGTGTACCAACGACTATCAAAGACTTGATGCTGTCCAAAGGTTGGCCGACCTTGAGGGGTTCAAAGACGGTCGATCCCGAACAGACTTGGGACCAAGACGCACCGATCGTCGCGCGTATGCGTGATCATGGTGCCGTATTTGTGGGAAAAACCACTACGCCTGAATTTGGCTGGAAAGGTGTGACGGATAGCCCGCTTACAGGGACAACACGCAATCCGTGGGACCCAGAACGAACTCCTGGTGGTAGCTCAGGTGGGGCAGCTGTAGCTGCCGCACTCGGCATGGGGACACTTAATATAGGTTCAGATGGTGGGGGCTCAATTCGTATGCCTGCCGGTTTTTGCGGTATTTTCGGCATCAAACCAACTTTCGGAGTGGTACCCGCCTACCCTCAATCAACTATGGGTAGCCTCTCGCATCATGGTCCAATGACCCGTACCGTAACGGATGCAGCCCTTATGTTGACCGTGATCAGCGAGCCAGACCCGCGCGATTGGTACGCTGGACCTTATCGCATGATCAACTACCATGAAGATTTGGAAGCTGACATCTCAGGCCTGCGGATCGCGTATAGCAGGTCCCTTGGGTACGCGACAGTTGATGACCACGTTAGCGAAGTAGTGGAAAAGTCGGTACACCACTTTGAGGAACTTGGCGCTGAGATTTTCGAGGTCGACCCCGGTATAGAGGATCCGATTGAGCCAATGATAACCTTGTGGTCAGTTGGGCTTGCGCTCTTGATTGAAAATACCCCTGCACACAAGCGCGGCCTAATGGACAAACCAATCCTGGAGCTCGCTGAGCAAGGACGTACGGTCGGGTCAATCGGAGTACGTCGCGCCGAACAAGCACGAGAGGCCCTAGCAGTCAAAATAAATTTGTTTATGGAGGACTATGACCTACTTATCACTCCGCAACTCCCATTAACCGCATTTAAGGCAGGTAATGAGGTCCCGCCGGAACGTGGCATGATCCGATGGTGGGAATGGTCACCATTTACTTATCCCTTCAACCTAACCCAACACCCAGCGGCGACCGTACCCTGTGGCCTGGCAAACGATAATTTACCCGTATGCCTTCAGATAATTGCCCCGCGTTATAGCGAGCACAAACTACTCAGAGTGTGTCGGGCCTTCGAAAACTTGCAACCGTTCGTAATGCCTAAGAGCGCTTAAGTTTCAGTAGCGTAGCCAAAGTCAAACTACCGTTGTGGTGGTGTCCGTTTTTTTGGGTTTTTTAGGGGTATTAATTTAGTAATTATAGATCTTTATATAATTTACTTAAACTAAATTATTACTCTTCCCGCATGGCCTTTTTACGCGCCAATTTGCGTGCACGGCGGATAGCTTCTGCCTTTTCTCGAGCCCTTCTTTCAGACGGTTTTTCAAAAGAGCGGCGCATTTTCATCTCGCGGAAAATTCCCTCGCGTTGCATCTTCTTTTTCAAAGCACGCAGGGCCTGATCAACATTGTTATCGCGTACGACGACTTGCAAGTTAAGTATTCTCCCATCCTAGTGATCTAGCGGTTAGGCCTGATAGCACATAAGTGGCCGTCCTGTGAAGGGCTCTCCAGATATTAGAGGAACCCGTTAAGAAGCAGACTCTCAAAAGCTAATTTCTCGCACTAAATTTACCACGCGTAACTTAAAAGACTCAAAAATCTCATTTTTTCCGCGTTCCTGAACTTTTTTATGGTCCGGTTGCTCTCGCCATGCTGCAACTGACGCCTCGTCCCGCCATCTCGATACCGAGACAAATTTATTAGAATCGACACAGCTTTGAAAACGCTCGACACCCAGAAATCCATCAATCTTCTCAACTTCAGGATGCATCGCTTCTGCAAACGCAAAATACGCTTCCTGCTTCCCTGGCCTAACTTTAAATTCAAAAATCACCATTATCATCGTTTACCGCTCCACAATATAAACCTCCCGGTTTTGCCCACTCCTTTACCGGCCCATTAAACCCCGTCATATTAGTTTCATGGCGATACTAAAAATAGCACGTATGGGTCATCCAGTCCTCAAGTGCAAGGCCGATGCCGTGAAGGACCCTACAGCACCCGAAATTCAGCACCTGATAAATGATATGCGCGAGACCATGGCCGATGCAGGGGGTGTTGGCCTAGCCGCACCCCAGGTTCATGTCCCACTCCGATTGGTAATATTTGAGATTCCAGAGACACGCCTTGGTGAGGATCACGAGACGACGGAGGAACTTGTCAGTCAAGTTCTGATTAATCCTATAGTCAAACCCCGTTCAGAAGAACTGACGGGTGGTTGGGAAGGTTGTCTATCTGTACCGGAACTCCGTGGTGCAGTCCCGCGTCACACGAACATTCATTATCAGGGGGTTGACGAAAAGGGTACGCTAATCGACCGCGAAGCCCACGGCTTTCATGCACGAGTTGTGCAACACGAGTGTGACCACCTTGACGGTGTTCTTTACCCTATGCGAATGACCAACTTAACAAGCCTTCATTACATCTCGGAAATGCGCTTCAATTCCGGTGACTTGCCACCAATCGGTACATCCTGAAGGGATAATGCTACCTCCAGAACTTAAGTTTGAGCGTGAACGAATTTTACAGTTCGCGCTAATCCGGGTGTCATCAGGTGGGTGGACGGAACAGACGCTCCAATCGGCAACGGCTGATGCTGGCTTTAGGGAGGTAATGGCGCGTCGTGCCTTTCCGAGAGGAATTAATGATCTTATCGCCACTTATTTGTCCAATGCTGATGACGCAATGTTAGAGGCTCTCGGAAATCGCAATCTGAACACTATGCCAATTCGCGACCGCATACGAACTGCGATTAGGGTAAGACTTGAACAGAACAGCAACCATCGAGAAGCTATCCGGCGCCTGATTGCCCTGCAATCCACACCTCAGCATGCCACAGCGGCGTTGTTCGCATTGCACCGAACAATGGACAAAATTTGGCGTGCCGCCGATGATAAATCCACAGATTTTAATTTTTATACCAAACGGGCTCTACTGGCTGGTGTATATTGCACTACAACTTTGTTCTGGTTGAAAGATGGTTCCGACGGCTTTTCAGCAACATGGCAGTTCCTCGATCGTCGGATTAACGATGTCATGCAGCTGCAAACGTTGCGTGGCCGTTACGACGAGCGGCTGAAAAGTTTCGAACCAGCCGTCGTTAAATTTTTCCAAGCTCTCACTTCTCGGATGTGATTTCGCAGTACGTAACTAAGTACTCAGAGAATGCCGGCTGTTATTGGCTTCAGCCGAGTTACATGGCCCATCTTACGTCCTGGTCGCGTCTGAGATTTTCCGTATAAATGCAATCTTGCTCCGGGTTCAGCAAGGTATTGCAACCAATTTTCAGCTGCATCCCCTATTAAATTATGCATTTCAGCATCAGAGTGCCGCGCAGTAGAACCAAGCGGTATGCCACAAATTGCCCGAACCAACTGCTCAAATTGGCTAGTCGCGCATGCGTCAATCGTCCAATGACCCGAATTATGTGGACGCGGTGCAATCTCATTTACTAACAAGTCAGAATCAGATGTCAGAAACATTTCTACGGAAAGAAGACCAACTAAATCAAGCGCTTGAGCAATCTCACACGCGATCCCACATGCTGTTTCAGCAACAGAATGCTCGATAGGTGCAGGAGCAATCGTAGTTTCCAATATGTGACATCGATGACAGTTTTGAACCGGATCATAGATTTCGGTCATACCATCATCGGAGCGAGCAACAATAACTGAAATTTCCTGCTCAAATGTTACCCACTCTTCGAGGATACCTTTCTCACTCCCCATCGCCCGCCAGGAGACAGAAGCCTGGTCACCCGAATCGACTCGCGTTTGGTTTCTTCCGTCATATCCAAGACGCGCACTTTTCAGCACACCAGACCCGTTGAGAGATTTTAAGGCACCCTCCAACTCATCAACATTTCGGACAGACCAATAGGGCGTAGTAGCGATTCCAAGGGATGAGAGAAAATCTTTTTCTACAACACGATCCTGTGCAATCTCAAGCGCACGACAATTTGGTAGGACGGGCGTAATCTCGGACACCGTCGAGAGCGCAGTAATTGGAATATTCTCGAATTCGAATGTCACGACGTCGGTGGATCGCGCAAACTTCGTCAGTTGCGCCAAATCATCGTAGGATGCTGTGGTAGAAAAATTACTAACCTGGTTAGCCGGTGCTAATGGATCGGGACAATACACATGGACGTAGTAACCAAGGCGGGCAGCAGCCAATGCCGTCATGCGACCCAACTGGCCACCGCCAAGTATGCCGATCACCGCGCCGGGTGCCAGCAGTGGGTTCTTACGTGGGTCAGGCATTATTAATCGGTTTCTGAGAAGTTCTCGAGATAGGATATTGTGCCACCGCTTCAGTTTGCTGCGTGCGAAATTTCCTTAAAGCCGTGGCCACTTTCGGATCGTAGAGAGCAATAACGGCAGCAGCTAACAATGCTGAGTTAATCGCACCTGCTACACCAATCGCTGTAGTTCCTACAGGCACACCCGCTGGCATCTGAACTATCGACATCAAACTATCAAGGCCACTTAGGCTGCGACCCTCTACCGGCACCCCAAATACTGGTAAAGACGTTAATGAAGCTGCCATACCTGGCAAATGTGCGGCTCCGCCCGCACCGGCGATGAGGACCTTAAGACCCCTAGACTCAGCGGTCTCGGCGTAGTCGTACAGGCGTTTAGGTGTGCGATGCGCGGAAACTATCCGCACTTCATGGGCAATGCCTAGTTGCTCTAATGTTTCGGCAACGTGCCGCATAGTTTCCCAGTCGGACTGACTACCCATAATGACGCCAACGACCGGCGTCTCGTCATCCATTGGAAATTTCTCCTTCTTTGAAAGGGAAATGGGGAATTATGATGTTTGGACCATAACCGTGCAAGAGTACCAGTTTTTGCGTGTCCTCATCCTAAGAACCGCACAAACAAAGCACGCCCAACCTCATCAATCCTCTAACTAAGAAGCACCCAACGAGGTAAATTCCTAGTATGCTTATTTTTATATTTTCAACTATGCCTGAAAGTCGCATTATTTACGGTTCAATCCACTTGATCACTTCACACATGCAGTGCTTAGATTAGTCTATACCCTTGAATGGGTTGAAGTATGGCATATACAGATCCAAGCATAGACAAGAAATCGAGTTGGCCCCAAGAATCCCTATGGGATTATTCACTCGCCTATTATGCACGAGATAATGTTCCTCAATTCTTGTTAGCACTCCAAGACCAGTATGATTTAGATGTAAATCTCATTTTGCTTGCTATTTGGGCCGGCGCGGAATTGGGCCTACTTCTAAAAGAAGAACATTTTTCCAAACTTGACGCTGCAGCATGCGAATGGCGGGAGAATGTGGTCAAACCTTTACGCACTGTACGACGCGCCTTCAAAAATTTTAAGACTATAGAAATTCCAAGGGCACGAGATATCCGTGGAGGTATTAAAGCTGCCGAGTTAGATGCGGAACACGTAGCGCAAATCATGTTGACGAACAAGATATCGGATCTAACCAAGGTGGCAACAACTAACAAATATGCTGACGCTGTAACTGCCAACCTCAACTCCTATTTCAAATACGCGGGCATCGACATGAATCAAAAAATCCAAGATGCGCGAATTTTTCTAGTGAGTCGCACGGAAACTTAAATAGAAAACATATCAAGATTCAATCTTGCGCTCCCGTGTCATATGTTTTTTCTTACCGATGTCTTCCCCCCAACGCTTAACTGTGCCGGAATCCAGTTCGAAACAATCAAGTACGCGGCCAAGAGTATGATGGACCATTTCGTCGACGCTTCTTGGGCGTGCATAGAAAGCTGGGACTGGGGGCGCTATGATTGCCCCCAAATCGGAAAGAGTAGACAGGTTACGCAAATGGACACTGTGTAACGGCGTCTCTCTCACCATTAATACCAGCTGACGCCGCTCCTTGAGCACAACATCGGCCGCCCGAGTCAGCAAATTACCGGTTACCCCCGTAGCTAGTTCAGCCACTGTGCGCATCGAGCACGGTGCTATAACCATGCCCATTGTCCGAAACGATCCACTTGCGGGGGCCGCACCAATATCTTCAATTGGATGACAAGAATCAGCGAGTCTCTTTATATCTGCAATTTTCCAATCGGTCTCATGTGCGACCGTCAGTTCAGCCGCCTTGGTCATGATTAGGTGAGTGGATACCTGCAATGTACGCAACATTTCAAGCAGACGAATCCCATAAATCGCGCCCGAGGCGCCGCTTATACCGATGATTATTCGCGACACTACCGCCTCACAACGCCGTAATTCGGGCTATTGTGTCGGTAGTGCTATAACCAGGTTCAACACTCACCAACATCACTTCGCCACCATTGTCCCGAACTAGATCCGCGCCGATAACCTCATCAAGGTGGTAACCCGCCCCTTTGATCAGGAGGTCAGGAAGCAATATCTGGATTAAATCTATTGGAGTGTCCTCGCTAAATAGTACCACCAGGTCAACTGTTGAAAGTGAAGCTAAGACGCGAGCACGCGCAGTTTCGTTTTGGATTGGTCGACCTTTCCCTTTGAGTTTGGTTACTGACGAATCGTTATTCAAACCCACAACTAAACGGTCACAGGCTGTCCGTGCCTGGCGCAAAAGCGAAATATGGCCAGGGTGTAACAAATCAAAACAACCGTTGGTAAATCCAATCCGATCACGTCGTTGACGCCACTGTTTGACTTTTTCCAAAGCTGCCGTCTTAGAAATAATCTTGGTATCGCTCGCATACAGACTGCTACTATGCAAAGCGGTAATAAGATCATCGCCAGATACGGCGGCTGTGCCAATCTTCCCTACCACGATTCCAGCCGCGACATTGGCCAGAGAAACCGCATCCAAAGGGGTAATACCAACCGCAATTGCAGCCGCAAAAACGGCAACCACAGTGTCGCCAGCACCGGAAACATCGAAAACCTCCTGAGCCCTTACCTCGACATGATTAGCACTGGAAGCATCTATCAAAGACATTCCATCCTGGCTCCTTGTCACCAAAATCGAATCAATCCCGTACTCAGAAATTAATTTTCGCGACGCACTGAGAATTGAATCTTCATCATGAACTACCATGCCTGAAGCTTCTGCCAGTTCGGCACAATTAGGGGTCACAACCGTAGAGCCCTGATAGCGTGAAAAATCGTCACCCTTTGGGTCCACCACCACTGGCTTTCCAGAGGCGCGAGCACGCGCAATCAACGCTGCGACGCTATGATCGGATAGTACACCTTTACCATAATCCGAGAGAACCATAGCATCGCAAACATCAATCGCTTCAAGTGCAGTGCGCTGAACATCGGCTTCTGTTGATTCAGCTAGAGGAGCATTTGTCTCTCGATCGGCCCGCAAGAGTTGCTGTCCTGCTGCCATGTAGCGAGTTTTGATAGTCGATGGTCGATTAGATTCCCTCAGTAAATATGCCTCTACGTTATCGAGTTCGCCAATAAGATCCGTTAACTTAGTTCCACCGTCATCGTGTCCTATTACGCTTACAAAGGTGCACTTTGCGCCCAACGCGACAAGATTACGAACAACATTTCCGGCTCCACCAAGCATTACGGTTTCCTGCTCAATTCGGACAAGGGGGATTGGAGCTTCGGGAGAAACGCGCTTAACAGAGCCATATACAAAACGGTCTAGCATCACGTCGCCAACGCACAGAATCTGTGCCAGGGATAATTTTTGAACATATTGGGCAAGTTTATCGAAATCTGTACGTACCATGGTGTCGACTTCTGCCTAGAGCCTTTATTAACCCCCGCCCTGTTTAGCCGAGCTCAACGACGTATCGAGCTTTCGCTTAGCCGCTGCAGCTTTACCAATTTCAGTTTCAAGTTCGGTCTGCTTACAAATGCCAAGCAACACAGGATCTGTTGGCTTGATGTTTATAATATTCCAATGAGTGCGGTCCCGCACCGAGTCAATCGTACCTTTTGTAGTCCCAAGTAGCTTCGAGATTTGTGAGTCCTTTAATTCTGGATGATATTTTATAAGCCAAGAAATTGCGTTTGGACGGTCCTGACGTTTTGAAACCGGCGTATACCTGGGTCCGGTACCCCGAGTTGAAGTCAGGGGCGTCTCGGATTTAACTAATTTCAACCGCTCCATGTCGCCAGCTTCACAACGCGCAATTTCATCCCGGGTTAATTGGCCATTGGAGATCGGGTCGGAGCCTATAATTCCAACCGCGACTTCATCGTCGGCAATACCTTGCACCTCTAACGGATGCAATCCGCAAAAATCCGCTATCTGATCAAACGTCAAAGTGGTGTTTTCGACCAACCAAACAGCCGTAGCTTTCGGCATCAAGGGCATCCCCATCTCATCCTCATCGAAGTTAACCGGCTGGCCAGCGTTAGATCCACTATCTCTCACGGCGTTCCGGATTGGGTCAGTTTACAATGTGTCGTACCCGATCTACTAGGCACCACCAGCACCAGACATTGACTACTACTGCTACAAGCGCGGTGATCTAAAAACATTCACGAGCAAAACTTTCTAATAATTCAAATATAACGGGACTGGTGGTGTGATAAAAGGTTTCGGCCGAGATTATCCGGACGTCTCGGATGTAAGTATAATCTTTCCGATATGGTGACTCGACTCCATTAATTCATGGGCCTTGCGAGCCTCAGCTAGAGGAAAAGTTTTGGCGATTTCGGGCCTGATCTTACCCGATTCAAGCAACGGCCAGACCCTTTGCTGTAAACTTTCAGCGATCTCTTGCTTCTCCGCGACGCTCCGCGGTCGAAGCGTCGAACCAGTTATCGTCAACCACTTTCGAAGCACGGGCATCATATCAACCTCTACCTTTGAACCCTCAAGGAACGCAATTAGCACCATCCTTCCGTTTTGGGATAAAGCTTCAATATTACGGTTCACATAATTTCCACCAACCATGTCCAGGATGAGATTAACCCCGCGGTCGCCAGTTAGTACCCTTACAATCTGAACGAAATCCTCATCACGGTAGTTGATTGCTTTTTCCGCGCCCAGACGTTCACAAGCCGTGCACTTTTCATCCGTGCCGGCAGTCGCAAATACTCGTGCACCAAAATGTGCTGCTAGTTGAATGGCGGTAGTCCCTATTCCGCTACTGCCGCCATGGACCAAAATACTTTCACCCGCACGAAGGCCCCCGCGATCAAATACGTTCGTCCAGACCGTAAAGAAACATTCTGGAAGAGCTGCCGCCTCGACCATGGTGAAGCCATTTGGTACAGGCAAACAGTGTTCTGCATGTGCAAGGCAATAAGCCGCATAACCTCCCCCAGCGACTAGTGCGCATACCTGATCGGAGAGTTTGAAAGAGGTTACGCCAGGACCAATTCCGGCAATTTCACCAGCCACCTCAAGACCTGGAAGGTCTGAGGCTCCATCGGGCGGGGGATAAAGCCCCATTCTTTGCATTATGTCGGGACGATTGACCCCAGCGGCGGCAACTCTGATTAAGACTTCCCCATATCCTGGTCGCGGCAAAGTTCGTCGTCCTGGGACTAAGACATCTGGCTTACCGTTCTCTACAATCTCTACGACAGGCATCGAATCCGGGAGATTCGAAAAGTCTATTACGGGCACAGGGTCATCCCTTCTTTGGCAACCACTGAGCCGGGCCGTGCATCCACCACTGCAGTCGCAATTGAATCCATTATATCGTCGTCGTGATCAGGGTTATGATGAAACACAACGAATGTCTTCACGCTGGCTTCATTAGCCAACTTAACACCTTCCTGCCAAGTTGAATGTCCCCAATTTACGTGATCGTGATACTCGTCATCTGTGAAAGTACAGTCGTAGATGAAGATGTCCGAATTCTTGATTAGATCGATAATATTTCCATTTATCCTGTCCGGAAAATGCTCGGTGTCAGTGACGTAACAAATTGATCGGCCGCGGAATTCGATCCGGTATCCGGTCGCTCGGTTGGGATGGTTGAGCGGAGCCGTACGAATCACAATATCCTCTTTAGGCCTGAGTACGTCGCCCTCAGAAAAATCACAGAAACTTATGTTAGCCGGCAAGTCTTCAAGTTGAATGGGCCAGAGCGGATCTGTCATCACAAACCCAAGTACCTCCCGTATTTTCCGTTCCGGAAGTAAATGACCCGACCAAATCCTGAGCTGCGTGTCAGGTTTGAAAACAGGACCAAAAAACGGAAACCCACACACATGGTCAAAATGAGTGTGGGTGAGAAATAAATCTAATTCGAGGTGTTTATTGGTCAACAAGCTCTTGGCGAGATTGCGAATGCCCGTACCGGCATCAAAAATTAGTAGTTCTTCTCCACAGCGGATTTCTAGGCACGAAGTGTTGCCGCCATACCGAGCGGTTTGTAGACCTGGGCAAGCGATACTCCCACGTACACCCCAAAAGTGGACGCTAAAGTCGTTAACCTCGCTCAACTAACTGTCCCCGAGGCCTTTCCCCGTCGCAAAAAAAATAACAATGTTCCTGAACATTTGAGTTAACCGCAACGTAATATTTCATTCGGGACAATCCCGTATGTCGCGTTAAATCATCACTCTTTTCATACGGCACCTTTAACCTATTTCAGGCATACGGCCAAGGATTAGTGGATAGTCGCGTGACGCCAAGGAAAGATTTACAGTCAACAAACGCGTATAAACAAAGAGTTCCAGTGCATTAACATCTATTTTTAACAAATAAAATTAGAGTGTTTCCAAACCCTGCCGCTTGGAATCAGAACGTTATTTGTGGTAACGTAAACAATATAATTAGAATCTATTGCGTATATATTTATTATGTAATGAAAATACCTTATCACCTTTACCGCATCCACCTTCAAGAACTTTTGAACCTCTGGGTAAATATTTACTTGTATAATAAAGAACAAACCTGTCTTTTTTCTTTACATCCTTTGCAAAGTCTTCTCCTGAATAATGAGACCAATGAGAATCCCACAATTTACTATCAGCTTTTCTGCGACTTTCCTTTTCAAACACTAGCCGACGATTTTCACGATCATAATATTTCTGCATATTTTATATCATTTCAGGGATATTGATTTTTAACCCTTCTAATGAAACTTGAACGGGTTGATAATGATTCATATTGTGGATACTCAGAAGTTGGACTGTATCGTAGTAATTATCTAATTTACGATCTTGACCATTATTATAGTGAAAATATGACCCTTCATTCATTGTATCATGCCACAGAAATCCTCTTCTTTTCCAAAATTCTCTTGAATGAAATAATGTTGATTCATAAATTTTAGAAGATGATTCTGTTTTATAGAGCTGTTTGCCATAGATATCATAACAAAGAGTTGTATCACAATAAACACACTCGGCGCCAACTCTCTTCATAAAGGAAGTTTTTCTCTCAATACTCTTG
>PTKE01000100.1 GCA_002937585.1 Alphaproteobacteria bacterium MarineAlpha9_Bin6
CGCGTACCTTCCAAAATAATGGAGCGGGCGATGAGATTCGAACTCACGACTTCAACCTTGGCAAGGTTGCGCTCTACCCCTGAGCTACGCCCGCCCAATATGCTGAGGCTTAAGGTGACCGATAATAGGTTGGCAGAGCGGCTTTGCAAGCGCGCTCGTGTTGCCGCCAAAGTGGGGGCGGGGCGGCCGGCCAGGACTAGCACATAACGAAACACACCGCAGCACAGTATTTTGACGTCAATCGCCTTTACACTCAATATATCCTCACTAATGTCCTAGACAAACTCCAGGCTTGGAGCACCCCCCAAAAAAAGATCTAAGCTTCCACAGCCATATTGAGGGCTATCGCCCTCCTAGAAAAAGTGGTCTGACCGTGTATCATCCGAACACAGTCACTCAATCTACCTAAGGCTCTTCCACTACTTAAAGGGGACACCATATTACGCTCACATACGGCTTCATTGCAGCCTCCCCTTTTGGTGCGTATATCTAGGATTGGAACTAAGCCTGCACTATTCCCTCTGGCTAACCGTTAAGCAGGGACAGAACTAGGCTGCGTGAGTTCGGAGCAGAAATCAAATGGAACCGATTATCGGGGGCGGAGCAGAAACCGCCGACTTAGTAAAAGACACCGACATTGAGCACTTCGTTGCGGATGTTATCGAGGCATCGAAGGAGATCCCAGTTATAGTGGATTTTTGGGCGCCGTGGTGTGGTCCGTGTAAGGAGCTTGGACCGCAGATAGAACGTGCCGTGACGGCGAGGTCTGGGAAGGTTAAGCTCATCAAAGTCAATGTGGACGAGAATCAAGAAATAGCCGCTCAATTTCAGATACAGTCTATTCCGGCAGTGTATGCATTCAAGGAAGGAAAGCCCGTAGACGGCTTCGTGGGTGCAATACCAGAGAGCCAAATTCAGGCTTTTATTGACCGGGTCGCCGGTGAAGCGGGCCCTTCACCAATCGATACAGCTATTGAGCAGGCAACAACATTGATGGAGGCTGGTGACCACACTCAAGCTTCCACAGTGTTTGAACAAGTTCTCGCGCATGATCCTACGAACGCCAAAGCGATTGGGGGTGCCATTCGTTGTCAGATTACCACCGGCGATTTAACCGGTGCACGTGCGAGGCTTGATAGCGTCGACCCCAACCTGATTGATCAAGCAAGTATTGCTGGCGCAAAGGCAGCGCTGGAACTCGCCGAGGAAACCGTTAACGCGCACGATAGCGAGAATTTGATGACTCTGCGTAACAAACTTGATAAAGACGCTAATAATCATCAGGTGCGTTACGATCTTGCCTGCGCTCTATGGGGGAATAGGGAACGTGCCCTAGCCGTCGACGAGTTGCTTGAGATCATTGGGCGGAATCGTATGTGGAACGACGAGGCAGCTCGCAAACAATTAGTTAAGTATTTTGATGCAATGGGTCCAACTGATCCGTTGACGGTCGAAGCGCGAGGTCGGCTATCGTCACTGCTTTTCTCGTAAATGATATGCCTGTATATACACTTAGTGACCTACCTCGGGTTATCCCCATTTTTCCACTTCCCGGCGTACTCTTATTGCCGTCTGCCAAACTACCGCTCAATATATTCGAGCCTCGATACGTAGCAATGACCCGCGACGCACTTAAGAGTGATTGGATCATTGGCATGATTCAACCGCGAGCACAGACCCATAGCGGGGAAGAACCAGATATCTACCTTGTCGGGTGCGCGGGCAAAATCATTGCTCTTTCAGAAACCGACGACGGGCGTTTTTTGATTACCTTAAAGGGGATAGCTCGCTTCAAGATCAGAGATGAACTGCCTTTGCTACGAGGTTATCGTCGAACAGTGGTAGATTGGCATCCGTTCAAAGAAGACATGCATACGAATGATGGAAAGCGATCGGCGATAGATCGTCAACGCCTTGTAGGAGTGCTCCGACAATATTTCGAGGCTCATCAGATCCACGCTAAATGGGAAGAAATTGAACAGGCACCAGATTCTCAGTTGGTCACGTCACTTGCCATGCAATGTCCATTTACCCTCGAGGAAAAACAAGCTTTGCTGGAAGCGCCGGGATTGGCGGACCGTGCGGAGCTCATAGCATCGCTTTTAGCAATGGCGCTGACTGCTGATCTAAGTGTCTCAGCGACCCGACATTGACCGAGTATGCTCAGTCGAATCCAGTGAAACTTACTCCGCCACAGTGGACTTAATCTAAACTAAAGCATAAGGGTAAACCCATGAGTGACCAACCCGGCCAGAAATCTCTGAAGGCTGACTCAAAGGGGAATAAAAACGAGCCCGAGATAGATCCCAAGCTGCTCGAAATGCTGGTTTGTCCCGTAACTCATGGACCACTCCGATATGACCGTGAGAAGCAAGAATTAATCAGCGACCAAGCCGGCCTCGCCTACCCAGTCCGAGACGGCATTCCAATCATGCTATCGAATGAAGCGCGCGTGCTCAGCAATGCGAAAGTGTCGTGACCGAAACTAAACCGTGGCCTATTGAGATTAGGATCAAAACCGCCGAAAAAATTCTTGAGATAGATTTTCAAGATGGCCACAGTTTCTCTTTGCCTGCGGAGCTCCTGCGAGTTGAAAGTCCTTCGGCCGAGGTCCAGGGTCACGGAAAGGATCAGAAAAAACTGATTTCTGGACGTAAACATGTAGGGTTTCTTGGAACTGACCCTGTTGGACATTATGCCATTCGTATCCGGTTCGATGACACGCATGAAAGCGGTATTTATACCTGGGAGTACTTACGACATTTGGGCGAAAAACAGAGTGAAATTTGGCATAATTATATAAATGCTTTGGCTCAGGCCGGGCTTAGCCGTGATCCATAACTCTCCGGCTTAAATCGCACTGTCCTGCAATAACTTTGGCAAGTGCCCCAATACACCCATCGCATGCCGCTGAAAGATCGCCTTCAAAATCGGTAACTTATTAACAGTGGCAAGACCGATGCTGCGGATCTCCCGGAGGGGCACAATATCGTTCGAAAAGAGCCTGTTAAGGCTGTCGGTAACCGCAGCCATAGCCAGGCCATCAAATCTTCGCCAACGACCGTAATTTTCAAGAACGGTGGCCTCCCCGATATCCATTCCAAGTTGATACGCGTTGGAAACAACCTCTGCCAGCGCGGCTGCATCTCGCAAACCCAAGTTTAGTCCCTGCCCGGCGATCGGGTGTATCGCGTGGGCAGCATCACCGACCAGCGCCAGGCGCCCAGCTATCAGCCGCTCAGCCATTGTAAGTTCTAATGGATATTGCCAGCGAGGACTCACTACCTTCAACTGGCCCAGGAAATCGCCAAACCGCCAGGCAAGCTCGCCCAGAAAATCGCTGGTGCCCAACTTCAGTATTGTTGACGCAACCTCGGGACGTTCTGTCCATACTAGCGACGAGCGGTTACCCGTCATCGGCAAAATCGCAAATGGCCCCGCACTTAAAAATCGCTCATGGGCTATCGCACCGTGTGGAAGAGAATGAGCTACGGTGCAAACAATCCCGACCTGACCGTAAGAACGATTGATCACATTAATTCCTGCTTTTGTGCGCAATACCGAGTCACGACCATCGGCGGCAGCAACTAGCGGCGAATTGGCCGTACTCCCATCCGAAAGTTGAGCACATACGCCGTAAATCCCACACTCAATTTCTTCGACTTCGATTTGAGTGCGCCATGCAATTCTGGGATCCTGTTCGACGGCCGCTTGCAACGCACGCCGTAAGATGCGGTTCTCCAGGATATAGCCCATCGGGCCGTTTCCCACATCTCGGCTCGCGTAGTGCAAAAAAAACGGTGAGCCGTCATCCGTCACACGAATTTCTTTGATTGGCTGCGCATCTTCACGAATTAAGTCCCACACCCCGAGATGATTAAGCATATTCGCGGAGCCTCTCGCTATCGATGATACACGCCCATCAAAAACGTTGCTCACTGCCTGTTTCGGAGCTTCGCGATCGACAATTAGCACGTCGAGGCCAGCATGGGCCGCTGCCCGTGCCAGGGCCAAGCCTACAAGACCTCCCCCCACTACCAGTAAATCGCAGCTTTGATCGTTTATGGATCTCATAACACATTCACCATCGGCCACGTTCCCCCACTTGTCCAGAGCAGGCCAGAAGCTACAGCAAATCCCAGTCGAATTTTACCGTATGAGTAATTTGTGTGTTCTCTAAGTTTGTTATTTTGGGTGTAAACATGTCCACGCTACATTTACGCTATTCGGTAAAGACAAAGAGTCGGCTAAATTGGGATCTGAACTGGGGGCAGCAAAATGAAGGACGAGTGGCACGACTTAACGGCGACAGAACTTGGCAAAAGTATTGCGCGGGGAGAGATTGGCCCAGTGGAGCTCACCCAGCATTTTTTGGTCCGCATAAAGACCCAAGATACAGACTGTCGGGTATACTTGCGTACTACCGAAGAACGAGCCCTAGCAGAGGCGGAGGCTGCGGAGGTTCGTGTAAAACAGGGGACACTGCGCAGCCCGCTTGATGGCGTACCAATCTCATGGAAAGACCTATACGACACCGCAGGTATAGCGACAGAAGGCGGCACACCCCTGCTCGCCGGCCGTGTGCCCGAACACGACGCTGTAGTTCTGGCACGGGCGACACGGGCCGGGTTAATTTGTCTTGGGAAGACCAACACCGTTCAGTTCGCTCTCGGCGGGATCGGCACCAATCCCTATACCGGCACACCACCAAACGCCGTAATGAAGGATGTACCGCGCGCACCCGGCGGGTCGTCGTGTGGCGCGGCCGTGTCAGTAGCGGCTGGGATGGCGGCAGCGGGAATAGGATCTGACACAGGCGGTTCAGTGCGGATTCCTGCAGCGTGGAACTCGCTTGTAGGGTTTAAAACTTCTGTTGGCGCACTGCCAATTCAAGGTGTCTTGCCGCTATCGCCTAGCTTCGACACAGTTGGCCCGCTGACTCATTCTGTTGCCGATGCAGCGGCCCTCTTTGCAATTATGGGTGCGCGGCCGTCCGTTGATTTGGCTGGCACGAGCGCGGCTCGGCTTAGGTTATTGGTCGCGGAGAGTTTCGTTTGGGACCATGCTGAACCCAATATAGAGGAACCAATACGTGACGTAATTGCCCAACTCCACAAAGCTGGTGCTATAATCGATTATTCCCCGGTCCCAGAATTTGAGGAGATCACCGCAGTGGTTAAGCGCCACGGTGGTGTCGTTCTCGCTGAGGCTTATACATGTTGGAAACACTTGATAGACACGCAGGGTGATCTGATCGATCCATCCGTTCGATTTCGTTTTCATCAAGGGCGCGATATGACCGCATGCGATGTGGAGACGGTGCGAGCAGCAATTCGCAATATCACACCCAAGTTGTACCAACGTATGGCAGGTTATGACGCCTTAGTAGCGCCCACTGTCCCAATCGCGCCACCCCCCATAGCCGAGGTGGAGGCAGATACGGATAAATACCGTATTGCGAACGCCTTTGCGCTTCGCAACACTCAGTTAGGAAACCTTTTGGCGTGCTGCGCTTTGACCCTCCCAGTAGGAGCCTCCCCGACACCGGCCGGATTGATGATCATGGCCCCCTCGGGAGACGATGATCGTTTGCTGCGTGTAGGCAAGGCTATAGAGAGCGTCATCGAGTTTGCGGTGGGCGATCAGGGTTAAAAAGGATTTCCCAGCCCAAATTTATATCTGGTGGCGAGCAAACATAAGTGCCCTCTGAGTAATTTGCGACACCGACTCCGAACCCTCTTAATGTTTGAAGCCCCCCAACACTATGTTATCGTCTCACAAATTTTGTGCGAACCTTTTCTGCCATCGCGTAAACTCCGTAGAGGCGGGTGATGGCGGCAGAGTTTTATGGTGAAAAAGTGCGTGCCTCCCACCTATTCCCGAAGGTGGCCCGCCCTTTGAAATCACGAGGTAAATGCACGAGCAAGTGTAGGATAAGCGAAGAACCCATCAATCGGAGTAACACTAATATGAGTGTGCTGAAACAATTTATTACGGCCACACTTGCTATAGGTCTGTGGCTAGGGACCGCCGGGCCGGCATTTGCTCAGGACGCGGCTGTGCTTTCGGGCGCAAATACCGCATGGATTCTCACGGCT
>PTKE01000101.1 GCA_002937585.1 Alphaproteobacteria bacterium MarineAlpha9_Bin6
GAGCATCTGTCGGTGCAACCACACAGCATTTTCTACGACTTCCTCGTATGTGCTTTTTATGGGACGACTTTTTGCCATACTCAGAGTATAGCATCAGAATGCACCTTGTCGAAACCTTGTCAAAAAACAAAGAGAAACTGCAGAAAATAGCGGTCTAAATGTGGCTTAAATCGGGTATTGTCCTCTATAAGACCAAATGATAGTTAGTAAACCTATCATATGCCATTCAAGTGCTCTCCCAACTGAGCTATAGCCCCGTGACGTTGTTAGTTGTGGCAAGGTGAAAAGTTAACATCGCCCGCAAAAGCTATGCAGCGTCAAATAGTTAGCTCATAGGGAAACTGCTTCCAGTCACTATTGTATACTGTAATCAGGCTTAATCTCCTTGCGCAACGTCTGTTTCGAGTACCTTGGCCGTGTCGTTTTCCTCTTCACCAACTTCAACGGTATCTTCGGAAATGTCCTCGTCAGCTGTTTCCTCTACAGTCGTATCTTTGGTGCTAGCACCAGTAGCATTGGCGGATTTAGACTTGGGTTTTGCTGGTGTAGTCCTGTATGCAACCGGGCTTCTGGCAATTTTGACTTTTTTGCCGCAGGCCGGACATGTCACAGGCATCTGTTCCATGTCGTAGAACCGTGCGCCACACTCGGTACAAAGGTGTTTGCTGCCCCACTCTGGTTTTGCCAATGCGTCCCCCTACTTTCTGCAACGAACACTTATTTTGCGGCCCTTTGCCATGAACTGCTCATGCTGTCAAAGTAAAAAGAGTATTCTACCCTTAGTCGCATATATCGTTTACCTGTGCTAGAGAACCTGGTATCCGACGTGCACGCTGCATTAAGCCCCGATGACTAATCTCGCCGCGAGCCCTTTACAGGCCACTCCTACGAACGCTTTGCAAGGAGTGATTCGCGCTCCTGGCGATAAGTCAATTTCGCATAGAGCATTGATATTAGCCGCACTATCTGCTGGGCGTTCACACATTAAAGGACTGCTTACAGCAGATGATGTGACACATACGATAGACGCCCTGTGTCAATGTGGTGTTGCTATCACTGCAGATGGCAAAGGCGATTGCGTGGTCGAGGGGGTTGGTGTTGTCGGTCTGTCTGAACCCTCAGATGTAATTAATCTTGGCAACAGTGGCACAGCCGCACGTTTGTTGATGGGGGTGGTTGCGGGCCATCCAATGGAAGCTATTTTTACTGGTGACGAGTCTTTGCGATCTAGGCCAATGGACCGGGTTGTGGCACCACTCGTGCAGATGGGTGCATCCGTGAAGACGGCAAGGCATGGTGGCTTGCCGGTGTTGATCAGCGGTGCGATGCCGCCTCTACCCATCACCTATCGCCTGCCAGTGCCGTCGGCACAAGTTAAATCCGCTATTTTTCTGGCAGGGCTCAGCGCGCCTGGTAAAACCACTGTAATTGAAAGTCTTCCTACCCGTGATCACACTGAAAATTTACTTCAGGCCTTCGGCGCTGAAATTACGGTAGAAAAAAGTGATGGGGAAAGCCATATAACTTTAGTAGGCCAACCTGAACTCAAAGCCCAAGATGTGATTGTGCCGGGGGATCCATCTTCAGCTGCCTTTCCACTCGTCGCCGCACTGATTACTCCTGATTCTAAGGTTGTGGTGCGAGGGATCGGAATGAACGAGCGCCGGACCGGCTTGTTTCAATGCTTACGTGAGATGGGGGCGGACCTTGAAATTGATCCAGTTAGGTCGGCTTGTGGTGAGCCCGTCGCGGATCTCACGGCGCGAACTTCTACCCTTAAGGCGATAGAGGTACCTGCCGGGCGAGCACCACGCATGATTGATGAGTACCCGATCTTAGCGGCCGCTGCAGCTTGTGCAGATGGGGCTACCGTGATGCGTGGTTTAAGTGAGCTTCGAATAAAGGAAAGCGACCGCTTAACAGCGATCGCCCGGGGATTGAGCAATTGTGGTGTGCAAGCCTTGATGCACGGGGATACTCTTACGGTGATTGGTGTTGGCTCCGACAACGTCCCAAAAGGGGGCGGTGATATAGTGACTCAAGGGGACCATCGCATCGCGATGGCGTTTCTTACCTTGGGGTTAGCGGGTAAGAAGCCCGTGACCGTTGATGATGGATCAGTAATTACTAGCAGCTATCCGGGGTTTGTAGATGACATGACTCTTCTTGGTGCTGCGATTGCAGATTTGACGTGATAAAAATATGGTGATTGCAATCGATGGACCAGCGGCGGCGGGCAAGGGAACCTTGGCGAGGCGCCTGGCAGAGCAATTTGGACTGGCCCATCTTGATACTGGCTTGCTGTACCGCGCTACTGCAGTCCGATTGCTACTAGACGGCGGTGACCCTAATTCCGAGCTAACTGCTTCGGCTGCTGCACGATCACTGAGCACAAATGACTTGAGGGGGCCTGAACTACTTGACGAGCAGGTGGCCAGATTAGCATCTGTGGTCGCTGTTCACGATGGCGTGCGTGCTGCCTTGCTTGACTTTCAGCGTAGTTTTGCTGCATCACCTCCGAACGGAGCGCGGGGTGCCGTGCTCGATGGGCGAGATATAGGCTCGGTGATTTTGCCTGATGCCGATATCAAGATATTTGTTACCGCCAGCTCTGAAGTGCGCGCCGAGCGCCGATATCAAGAGTTGCGAGCTCGAGGTGTACACAGTATAAAGTCTCTGGTTCTGAAAAAAATACAGGAGCGTGATGAGCGGGACCGTCATCGTGAGGTGGCCCCGATGGTGCCGGTGGAAGATGCCTTCTTGTTGGACACGACAAATATGGATGCCGACGCCGCCTTTGAGGCGGCGTATGAGTTTGTGATGCTGCGCCAAACCTCGAACGGTCGAAACGTATGATAAAATTCCGGCAACATGGCCCATCTCACATCATCATGGCCTCAACGGCTTAGAAACAGGCAAGCAGAGAATGAACGAAGAATCAGTGGGAAGTCCTAACCTCGTAAGTACAGACGAAAATTTTGCGAGCCTTTTTGAGGAGACGTTGCTCTCATCACAAAAACTTGAAGGTACGGTGATCGAAGGCACGGTGATTGCCATCGAAAATGATGCGGCGGTAATCGATGTTGGGCTGAAGGCTGAAGGACGTGTGCCGCTTAAGGAATTTTCTGTGCCTGGTGAGGCCGCTAAAATCAATGTAGGTGACAAGGTTGAAGTCTTCCTCGATCGAATGGAAAATCGTAATGGCGAGGCTGCACTTAGTCGAGAAAAGGCGCGTCGGGAAGAGTCCTGGGTTCAGCTTGAGCAGGCTTTTGGCGACAGTAAACAAGTAGACGGAACAATTTTTGGTCGTGTTAAAGGCGGATATACAGTTGATCTTGGCGGTGCAGTTGCTTTCTTGCCACAAAGCCAGGTTGATGTCCGGCCCGTGCGCGACATTGGTCCTTTGATGGGAAACAAACAGCCGTTCCAGATCCTAAAAATGGATCGGCGGCGGGGGAACATTGTCGTGTCGCGTCGTGCGGTGATGGAGGAGTCGCGGGCTGAAGCTCGAGCTGAGTTGTTATCGAGTCTGAAGGAAGGACAGATACTAGACGGGGTGGTGAAAAACATAACTGACTACGGTGCGTTTGTTGATCTCGGAGAGGTTGATGGGCTTTTACATGTCACCGACATTGCGTGGCGGCGTATTAATCATCCGTCTGAAGCGGTAAATATTGGGCAGGCAGTAAAGGTGCAGGTGATCCGCTTCAACATAGAAACTGAACGTATCAGCCTTGGTATGAAGCAACTAGAGGAAGATCCGTGGGACGGGGTTGCACTCAAGTATCCCATAAGGGAGAAATTCACTGGCCGCGTTACCAATATTACGGACTATGGGGCCTTCGTAGAGATCGAACCTGGAGTTGAGGGTTTGGTTCATGTTTCTGAAATGAGTTGGACAAAGAAAAATATTCACCCGGGGAAAATAGTTTCGACGAGCGAGCAGGTTGAGGTCATGGTGTTGGATGTAGATTCTGAAAAGCGCAGGATAAGCTTGGGGCTTAAGCAGTGTGAGACGAATCCCTGGGAAGCCGTTGGCGATTTATGTCCTGTAGGAGCTGAAATCGAAGGAGAGATCAAAAACATAACCGAGTTTGGTCTTTTTGTTGGAATGCCTGGTAATATTGATGGTCTGATCCACATGACTGATCTGACATGGGATAAGCCAGGTGAGGAGGCGGCAGCTGGCTACAAAAAAGGTGATAAAATCACAGCGAAGGTCCTCGAAATTGATGTCAAGAAAGAACGAGTCAGCCTCGGTGTCAAGCAGCTTACCGAAGACCCATTTGCCGGTGCTGCGCGCGCACTGAAAAAAGGGGAGGTAATTACATGCATGGTATCGGCACTACTTGAAACTGGAATAGAAGTTAAAATCAATGATGGTATGATTGGGCAAATTCGCTCCAATGATTTGGCACGTGACCGTAGGGATCAGAGGGTGGATCGATTCTCAGTCGGTGAAAAGGTTGATGCTAAAATCACTCAAATAGATCAGGCGAGTCGAAAGTTCCGCTTGTCGATAAAGGCGCTTGAAATAGAAGAAGAAAAGCGCGCGGTGGCTGAATATGGCTCGCCATCAAGTGGTGCAAGCCTCGGCGAGATTCTGGGGGCTGCCATAAGTGAGAAAGAAGAGGCGGCTCAAAAGAGTGATGTCGATGATGATTCTGAGGATGGGCTTGCGGATGGTAGCGGCGATGGCGGATCGGATACCGATCAAGAGTGAGTGAAAACATCCACATCGGGCTCTATTGAATTAGAGTAGGCATTTCTGCCACGCCCCCCAAGTTAATACACTTGATATCGCTATAAATAATGTCTTCAAAAACCGACATGTTTATTGATCGCCGTAGGCTGAAACGGCACGTGACGTTTTGGCGAGCAGCCACGATAGTGGCAATTGTCATGATGTCTGTGGTTGTGATCGGAAAAGCCAATTTGATTGGCGTCGGTCGCCACCACGTGGCTTTGCTGGAGATAGAAGGCCTGATTCTCAGCAAGCCACAACGAGAGCAAATGCTTTATGATCTGATCGAGAACGCCGCCGCCGTTGCTCTTGTGGTTCGCATTGATAGTCCCGGCGGTGAGACTGCAGCAAGCGAGTCTGTCTATCGAGCTCTGCGTGCTATCAGCGAAGTTAAGCCTGTCGTAGTAGTGATGGGGAGTGTTGCGGCCTCTGGCGGTTATATGGCGGCGCTCGCTGCAGATCGTATTTTCGCTCGTGAAAGCACGATTACGGGGTCCATCGGCGTGGTTCTTGAGGCAACGAATTTGGTTGGGCTGATGGAAATGATGGGCGTTGAAAATGAAACCATTCGAAGTGGCCCCCTAAAGGCCCAGCCCAACCTTTTAGAACGTCTGACTCCAGATGCACGCGCAGTAAACCAGAGGCTGGTTGACGATATACACGGTATGTTCAAGCATATGGTGGCTGAGCGTCGCGGCCTTGATCCAAATGTGGTGGAAGCGTTGGCTGACGGGAGAGTGTTTAGCGGCGCCGACGCTAAATCAAATGGTTTGATTGATGCTTTGGGCGGATTGCCTGAGGCGCGTCGCTGGCTCGAAGAGAAATATGCAATCCCAGTAACCTTACCTAATCAGGCTTTGCAGACTTCTCGCACCAAACATTGGTTGGACTGGTTGTTTTCGACTGCAATCCAAAAATCCTATTTTGCAGAGCGCCTTACACTTGACGGACTCGTTTCGGTTTGGCACCCTTTCATTTCGAATAAGTGGTAGAGCTACGTCGGCTCAGGCAGGGTCAGT
>PTKE01000102.1 GCA_002937585.1 Alphaproteobacteria bacterium MarineAlpha9_Bin6
TTCGCACGTTGTCTAATGGCTGCACAGCGGGACCTATAATTTGGTCGACTCGAATTTTATACATGGTGTTGCCGCCAGCTTCGACAAACGGCGTATCCGCACCTCTGCTAGCCTTAAAGATTGATTCCAGAAATTCAGTCATTCGAGGTAATCCCACGTGAGGTTCCCCATCTGGATTAAATCCATTTACATCAACCATCTCTATCCGTTCCACTGGTAGAGCAAGATTGCGGGCAGCCTCCTCCAAAGATGCTCCACCTGCTAGCTCGTCCTCAAAATGACTACTTAGCTCGAAGACCAAATCGACCGCTCGATCTACCAACAAGCTTTCACGAATCGTATTTCGTGCTTCGGTAAAGTTCTGAGTATGACCAGGCAGGACATCGTTAACTTTGAGTAGATGCCAGCCAAAGTCGCTCTCGATGGGGTCACTTATGTCTCCAGGGAGCAAAGTGAACGCGATATCGGCCAGTTCGGGCAGCAAATTTTTGCGCGATACCAATCCCAGCATTAAATCTGTTTCTTCGAGCCCGGTTTCACCAATACTCACGTCAGCAAAATTTTCACCCTGGTTGATACGATCGAGAGCGCGAAGTGCCGCCTCCTCAGTTGCAAGTACCACCATGTCTAGATCTATTTGATCAGGAATAATGAACTCATTGATGCGATATTCGTATTCGCTACGAATAATGTCTTCTTCTATATCTATTTCGTCGAGTAGGTCGACTGGTTGAATAGCAACATAGGTAACAGTGCGATACTCGGGTTTCGTAAACATCTGTTGATTTTCACGGTGAAAATTGTCGAGCTCCTGAGGGTTTGGCGTAGGAGATTTTGTAAACTCTGTACCGTCAATTATGACAAATTCCGCAGAGCGCTGTTCGCCACGGAACTTCCAAATTGCCTCAGTCATCGTATTTGGAGATTTAATTCCAGTGATTAAGCTATTGATTATCTGAGTTCGTGTAATGTCACTACGCAGTTCTGCAATGAAGCTTTCCTCGTCCATTGAGTTTTGTGCAATAGCATACTCAAACAAACGGCGGTCAAATTCTCCTGCTTGGTTGCGGAAATTAGGCGACGATCGAATTTCACGAGCAATCAGGCTATCGGGTACCCCCATGGCAAAGACGCCGCTATGTTGATCTAGACTTGCCCGGTTGATGATCTGTTGAAGTGCACTTTCCACGATGCCGAAGGCACGTGCTTGCTCCGCGTCTATTTGGCCGCCGCTCATCTCGCGAAGTTGCTTGAGTTCACGGTCATATTCTCGGATCAGTTCAGAGGCCCTAATCTTGATATTGCCGATAGATGCGACAACTGGATCAGAGTTGCCACGAAAAATGTCTCCAACCCCCCATACTGCGAAGCTGAGCGCTATCAAACCCAAGAAAATTTTAATTGCCCATGATTTTAGGTTTGTGAGAATACGTTGGAACATGGTCGAGAAGTCCCTAATAACTTATTGAAATTAAGAAGTTGGAGTAAAAATGTGCTGGTTATGATAAGAACCGCCTGAGCGACCGGCAACAGCGAAGTTGGAGATCTACTTTTTATACCATGGAAGCCGTTTCGATAAAGGCGAACCTTCCGGCTAGGCCAGCATACAAGGCTTCTAAATACATTGTTCCAAATCAACAGGTTCCTTGCGAGATGATTCAACGACCACGGCCACTAGTAGCGGGGAACTGGAAAATGAATGGCACTCGTTCAAGTTCTCATTCTTGGGCTAAGTACATGTCGCGACTAGCGGCCACAAAAGTACTCGGGTGTGACATCGCGGTGAGTCCACCAGCGCCATTACTAGACCTAGTTGCGAGAGCGTTGGGGGCGACTACAACTATCGCCTTGTGCGGTCAGGATTGTGCGCCCCAAGACAAGGGAGCCCACACCGGAGATATTAGCGCGGCAATGCTAGCAGAAGTTGGTTGCCGTTATGTTTTAGTTGGTCATTCAGAACGGCGAAATAGCCATGGTGAAACCAGTACACTTGTTAAGGCTAAGGCATCTATGGCACTCGCTTATGGCTTAATACCAATTATCTGTGTTGGTGAGACGCAGGCTGAACGGGATGCTGGACGCGCTATTAGTGTGGTGCGAGCTCAGATCAGTAGATCGCTGCCTGAACGTACTACGGAGCTGGATGTGGTTATTGCCTATGAGCCGGTGTGGGCAATAGGTACCGGGCGGGTGCCGCTTCCCGCTGAAATATGCGAAATGCATGATTCTATTAGGGAACTCCTCATTCGTAGGATGAACAAACGTGCGGACGTTATTCCGTTACTTTATGGTGGTTCCGTGGGGGCCATGAATGCGGAAGAGATTATGAGTTTGCAAAATGTTGATGGTGCCCTGGTTGGTGGAGCTAGCTTGAAGGATGAGGAGTTTTGGGGCATTTGTGTAACGTGCGATAATCTCAAAAGCGATAGTTCAGGAAACATGAAGTGATTTTTCTGCCACAAGCAACCGTTTGGAGAACACCGTGACGGCAGTTTTTTTGGTAATTCATTTAATGCTGGCGATCGGGTTAGTGACCGTAGTGCTATTACAAAGAAGCGACGGTGGGGCCTTGGGTGGTTTGGGCGGTGGAGGTGGCCCTGCCGGCGGTTTTGGAGGTCTAATGAGCGGCCGGCAATCCGCGAATCTACTAACCCGCACCACAGCGATTCTTGCAGCTTGTTTTATGGGGACTAGCTTGCTCCTCGCGATTCTAGCGGCACACCGATCTCAGTCAAATTCTATTTTAGACATCCCCGCGGCGTCGGAGCAAACTTTGCCATCTCCGTCAGAGACGAACTCTGAACCGTCTACCCCAACTGTTCCCATTGCCGAATGAGGCTTAATGAGTAAAAAAACTTCGCCGGTATGGCAATAATCGGCATGGTTTTCCTTGGGTGTTGGCCTGGAATGGGTTATTTTTCTCGTCCATGACGCGGTTTATCTTTGTAAGCGGTGGTGTGGTGTCTTCACTCGGCAAGGGGCTCGCGTCTGCAGCTCTGGCGGCTCTGCTTCAGGCACGTGGGTACAGTGTTCGACTGCGAAAGTTCGATCCGTATCTGAACGTTGACCCGGGGACAATGAGCCCCTACCAGCACGGAGAAGTTTTTGTAACGGATGATGGGGCGGAGACCGACCTTGATCTTGGCCATTATGAACGATTCACCGGAGTGGCAGCACGGAAGAGTGATAATGCAACTGCTGGTAAAATATATTCAAATGTAATTGCTCGGGAGCGCCGTGGAGACTATTTAGGTGCTACCGTGCAGGTAATTCCTCACGTTACTGATGAAATTAAGGCGTTTGTTACTGCAGACGTTGAGGATGTGGATTTCTTGCTGTGCGAAATTGGGGGTACGGTGGGTGACATTGAGAGCCAACCCTTTCTAGAGGCAATTCGCCAATTACGAAATGATCTAGGTGTATCACGAACGCTTTTTCTGCATCTCACTTTGGTACCGTTCATTCCGTCTGCTGGAGAGCTCAAAACGAAACCTACTCAGCATTCAGTGAAGGAACTGAGGGGCATTGGAATTCAACCTGATATTTTGTTGTGTCGTAGTTCACAAGAAATTCCAAACGCAGAGCGGCGAAAAATTGCTCTATTTTGTAATGTTAACGAAGATGACGTTATTCCCGCAATCGATGTTGACTCGATTTACGAAGTTCCACTGAACTACCACGCGGTTGGACTTGATCGACAAGTTCTTAAGAAATTTAACCTCGATTTCACTGGCTCACTCGATGTTAGTCAGTGGGAACAAATTAAGCGGGACGTTAAAGGTCCCGACGGAGAGGTTCATATCGCCGTGGTTGGGAAATATACGGGATTACGAGACGCTTATATTTCTCTGTCAGAGGCTTTAACCCACGGTGGTTTTACAAATAACGTCCGGGTTGAGACTCGCTGGATTGATTCAGAGGTTTTTGAAACTGCTGGTAGCATTTACAAATTAGAGGACGTTCATGGGATTCTTGTCCCCGGTGGTTTTGGAGAACGTGGTGCAGCCGGTAAAGTTGCAGCTGTAACTTTTGCACGTGAGCATCGGGTGCCTTACTTCGGAATATGCTTTGGAATGCAACTTGCGGTAGTAGAGGCCGCACGTAGTCTCGCAGGCATACCTGGCGCGTCGTCGAGTGAGTTCGGTCCATGCGACGATCCCGTAATAGGGCTTTTGAGTGAATGGATGCACGAAGGAAACATTGAAAAACGAAGTTTTAGGAGTGATTTAGGTGGTACTATGCGCCTTGGGGCCTATGAGGCGGTGGTTCGCTCAGGAACACGATTGGCCAAAATCTACGGATGCGAAACTATCTCAGAGCGGCATAGACACCGTTATGAGGTGAACATCAAATATCGTGAGCGTATGGAGAAGGCGGGAATGCTGTTTTCTGCGCTATCGCCGGATGGTGTTTTACCCGAAGCAGTTGAACTAACGGATCATCCGTGGTTCATAGGAGTGCAATTTCACCCCGAATTAAAATCGAAACCATTTGCGCCACATCCATTGTTCTCTTCATTTATTGAGGCTGCGGTTGCACAATCTCGTTTGGTCTAGGTGAACCGTGAATGCACCGCGACACATATCTATTGGCTCGCTTGTTGTAGGAAATGACTTGCCCTTCGCGTTGATCGCGGGCCCTTGCGCTTTGGAAAGCCGTGCTCACGCGCGCGAAACGTGCCACGCCTTAGTGGAAATTGCTGATGCCATTGGTGTTGGACTGATTTACAAAACTTCGTTCGACAAGGCTAACCGGTCTAGTGTCAATTCCCCGCGAGGAATAGGCATGGGTGAAGCTCTGCCGATTCTAGCTGAACTACGTAGCGACTATGGTTGTCCGGTGCTTACAGATATCCACTCACCCGATCAGTGTGGGCCAGTAGCGGAAGCAGTAGATGTCCTTCAGATCCCGGCATTTTTATGTAGACAGACCGACCTTCTGATAGCAGCCGCAGAAACTGGGAAGCCTATAAACGTTAAGAAAGGTCAATTTTTAGCTCCTTGGGAGATGTCTAACGTTGCTGCCAAGATAACTAGCGTGGGTAACAATAATGTCATGCTGTGCGAACGTGGTACAAGCTTCGGTTACAACACGCTGGTTTCAGACATGCGAGCACTACCAATCCTTGCGGCTACTGGTTTCCCTGTGGTGTTTGATGCGACACATTCAGTCCAACAGCCCGGTGGACAAGGGTCTAGGAGTGGTGGGCAAAGAGAATTTGTTCCGGTTCTTGCACGTGCTGCAGTGGCAATCGGGGTGGCCATACTGTTCATGGAAACGCATGAAAATCCAGACTCTGCGCCGTCCGATGGTCCAAATATGGTGCCATTGGAACAGGTGCCAACGCTACTCAAAATGTTGGTTATGATTGATAGAATATCTAAGAAAAACCAGATAAGTATTGAAACGAAAAGGTAATTAAGTTTGACAGCTATTGTGGATTTACACGGTCGAGAAATTTTGGATAGTCGTGGAAACCCGACAATCGAGGTCGAAGTTTTATTGGAAACAGGTATCCGCGAATATGGGTCGACTCCCTCCGGCGCCTCGACCGGAACCCATGAAGCCACCGAACTCAGGGACCAGGACCCGAAGCGGTATCAGGGCAAAGGAGTAATAAGAGCAATAGAATCTGTAAATGGGGAGATTTTCGATACCTTATCGGGGCGAG
>PTKE01000103.1 GCA_002937585.1 Alphaproteobacteria bacterium MarineAlpha9_Bin6
TTACCGCTGGTAAACGCGAAACCTTGTTGACCAAATGTCCAGTTACCTACCCCGATGCTAGCAATCGGAGCCCAGAACCGGTTCAGGCTGAGAGTATCTTGCAATACGACACCATCGCGGTCTGATTGAATAATCAAAGTGCTACTTACTGGTCCCATACTGGACTCGGAAGACGTTGAGACGACCAAATTGTTCTGAATCGCCTCCATATTCAGTGCATTAGAGGTCGTGGAGGCACCATCTGCCGAGAGCAAACCAGCATGGTTCCACGTCGAGAAATTAGTTCCCCTGCTGCCGCCAACATAGCTAACGCCCATTCTTAAATTACCAGAAATGGATACCGAGGTATCTGAACCTGGAATTTTAAACGAGCCCGGCAAATCTCCGCCCACTACCCCATTGGCACGCGCGGTTTCTGGCATAATGTACAGATTCCGCACGTCATACGGTTCATACACTGAAAGCATCTTTGGTGCGCGTTTGCGAATGTATTGCCGGTTGAACGGCAACGGAGCTGCGGTCGCGGCAGCAACCTGCTGCTCAACCTGAGTCTGCTCAATACTCTCCATACGGTCGAGCAAGTTCTGCAGTTCCGTCCGCATCTCATCCATGTCATTGGCCTGCGCTGGTGCCGACGCTATCAGAGCGGCAACGGCCGTCGAACAGAGTAAACCCTTGACGATGGAACGAGTGCCCGACGGAGTCTGCGATGAGATTTTACGCATATTGGGTACCCTCGCTTGTTCACAATTAAAATATCGATATCGATTGACGACTGGCTATGTGGGACCTATCGCCAAAACCTAGTGTGGCCGAAACACTCGTCCTCACAAAGAAGCCCGCATTACAGTATGATAAGCGCGTTAAATCAACCGTCCGCGCTACACCTGCACCCCATTTAAGCGACAATGTGATAAAAAAACCACACTCCCGAAAACGACCGTTTAGCCTTAGAAGACGGACTAGGGAGCAAATAATTCACCTCAGTACAGTCCAGGCCGTAGGCTGATAGCTATTTATTCGAAGATACGGCACTGGGATACAGTTGCTGATAGGTTAGTGCTGATAGGTTAGGTGCAGCGAAGGGTCCATCAATGTCTTTGATGAAGCCATGGGATCGAAATATTGCGTTTTACAAAGCGGAGAATCACATAAAAAACGTCAAATTTCTAAAAATCCCTGATCGCGACAGGAAAAATATAATTGGAGCAACAACAATGGCTGCTGCCATGTTCAGTTTCAGCCTGCTTAGCATACCCGTCGATGCAAGACCCGCTATCGAAGTCCTGCACGATACTACGCGATGTGTCGCCGCGTACGATGCCGCCCACAAAGCCGCCGAACTTACGGGAAATAACTCAACCGCGGTGCGTTTCGCCAGCGAACGAAAAAAATGGAGAGTGTTTTTGGAAGCATTGGCTCGATTAGCCTCGCTCAATAGAGAATCAATAAAGAAAACACTTGGGTGTCATTCAAGATCTTCGCGATTCTATGGCCAGTGTGTATGAGGAGCAATTTGACCAAGTCATCCTTCTCCCTTGCCGAGAATGAGGCAATAATTTTGCTCCAAATTCATAATCAGTGCAAAGGGCTGGAAGAGATGACGTGCACAATGCCGCCAACCCTCCCTACAATTAGGTCAGGCAACATTTTCATGACCCATCATTCTCAATGATAAAAATCGTGCCCTCGATTTTGACATGTAACACTTGGCACCGTACTATTTTGGTTGGGACAGTGTGTTGGCGTCGCAATCTCCACCCTCGCCAGGGTGGATGATCTGCGGGCATTGGCTCCAGACAACGATCGTTACGAAAATGGTGGTTCCAACCACCTAGGAGGGAGTGTCATGGAATTTAACTATCTTAAGTCTTTTAAAGGGATTGATGGAACACCCGTGAACCCAGCAAATCCTTATGAGCAAGGTACTGCCTACTTTACCCACGGTCATATGGGGGGCGAAGTACAACACCGCATGGAGGAGATGGCTGAAAAGACTGAAGTCGGCCGTCGAGACTTCTTCCGGTCTGCGTGCGGGTTTGCAGGCGCGATGCTAGCGGTTAATGCTGCCACTGGTATGAAATTCTTTAATGTGAGCGATGCCGAGGCACGGGAAGTCGCGGCGACGGCTGAGGTCAAAGACTTCCTGAAGGGTAATATGGGGCCGGTTGTTGATCAGCACACCCATATCTGCACCCGTGAGGAAGGCTACATCAAAGGTGTTAACACCACGGAAGCGGGTATGTGGTTCGTTGACTTGCTTGACGGTTTAGGCAAAGCGATGGGGCTTCCGAATGGCACCTCTGACATGAATGTCGAGAACTACGGCAAGCTCTTGTTAGATGGCAGCGATACTGACGTCGGGATTTTCAACCCATTTGGATTCCGTGAGGATTATGGCGGAAAAGACATGATCCCGATGGAAGAGCAGGCCCAGGTCAAGGAAATGTGGCCGAACCGCACAATTATGCTTGCTGGCGGCCTGACCCCAAACCAGGGTGTGACGGAGACGCTCGAGCGCCTCGAGGACTACGTCACGAACTACAATACCTCAGGCCTCAAGCTGTATACCTTTGATTCCACCCCGCAAAAGGGCTGGTGGTTCGACGATGAGAAGAGGGCCTACCCGATCTGGGAGAAGTGCCTTGAGCTAGGCATCAACAACGTCGGCTGCCACAAAGGCATCCCGTTTGGTCAGTTCATGGCTCGCTATGCCCACGTCGAGGATTTCGACAAAGCATGCGATGACTTCCTTGATATAAACTTCATCGCCTTCCATTCGGCCTGGCCATATCATGAGGAACTGGCAGCGCTGAAGATGTTCAAACCGCAACGGACCAACCTGTTCTGCGAACTTGGCTCCACCTTTGCGGCCACGGTCTCAAGTCGACCGATCGATTGTGCACATGTACTTGGCACGTTGCTCCGCGACGTTGGTTCCGATTATGTGATGTGGGGTACTGATTCGCTATTGTGGGGCAATCCGCAATGGCAGATCGACGCCTTCCGTCGGTTCCAGATTCCGGACGAGTTGGTCGAAGGTCATGGCTATCCGCAGTTGACCGATGAGATAAAAGCGAAGATTTTCGGCGGCAACGCAGCACGCATTTGGGGTCTGCAGTCGGCTAAAAACGAACTTGGTCAGCCCACCTATCGAGTTGCTTAAAGCTCGATCTTTATAATCGTGCAACCTACGGTGATGGCCGGGACTTGTCCCGGCCATCACTTTTTTCAGGGGATGTCATCCCAATGCCAACATACGAGTATATGTGCGACCCATGCCGGATGATATACATGGTGCGTCACAGCATGGACGAGAAACCCAAGATTAAATGCCCGAAGTGCGAGAAGAAAACTAAAAAAATTATGTCGGCAGCAAACCTGAACATGGGGGGCTGGTCGAGTCCGACCGAAGCGAAATACTCGAAACTCAGTATTTCAGACGAGCTCGCGAGAGAGAAAGAATTACAAAAAACTTTTGAAACAGTCTGGCTTCCACCGCCAGTCAAACACGATCCCTGGGAAGAACACTGAAACCGGGCAATCAAGTATGCCAGTATCTAATATGGCTTGGTTTAGCAGGGTTCTTTGGATCCTCCGATTTGGCAAATATATAGCGTTAACGGGATAAATGGCTGGGGCGCCAGGATTCGAACCTGGGAATCACGGGATCAAAACCCGTTGCCTTACCACTTGGCTACGCCCCAACTTAACAAGTCTATAGCTAATCCAGAGTGTGGCTCTCGCGCAAGTCATCGAAGCAAGGTTGACAAACTTCACCAAAAAATTATCCGCTTGATATTACCTTTTTTGGAGTAAGCAGTGTCCAAGGCTCGACTGATAGACGGAAAGACGTTTGCCGCACGCCTGCGAAGAACTGTAGCGGATGCTGTAACGTGGCTCGGAACAGAACACAATCTTGTCCCAGGCCTCGCTGTCGTACTGGTCGGGGATGACCCTGCAAGCCAAATATACACTCGCAACAAAATCAAGCAGACCGCCGATGTAGGAATGGCGAGTCTGCACGAACGGCTCCCGGCCGATACTTGCCAAATTGAGGTCCTCAACAAAATAGCAATCCTTAACGAAGACCGCAGTGTCAACGGAATTCTGGTACAACTACCCCTGCCCGATCAAATTCACCCTGATACTGTGATTGATCAAATTGATCCAGCCAAGGACGTCGACGGGTTTCACCTCCTGAACGCAGGAAAATTGGTAACCGGACGCCCTGACCTGACACCATGTACTCCGCAGGGATGTCTGCTTCTACTGAAGGAAACTCTTGGCGATCTTGAAGGCGCGGAAGTGGTTATCGTTGGCCGCTCCAATATCGTGGGCAAACCAGTTGCACAATTGCTACTTCAGGAAAATTGCACCGTTACAGTCGCACATTCACGTACCCGCAATCTCGCCGAACTCTGCCGGCGTAGCGATATATTGGTCGCTGCAGTAGGCAGGCCGGAAATGATCCGAGGCACCTGGATCAAACCCGGTGCAACTGTGATCGATGTCGGAATTAACCGAATAGCGGGGTCAAACAATACTACTCGGCTGGTTGGCGATGTCTCATTTGATGAAGCGGTAGAGATCGCCGGGGCCATCACGCCGGTTCCCGGAGGAGTGGGGCCAATGACCATTGCCTGCCTACTCGCAAATTGCGTGCGAGCCACATGCTATCAACACGGCCTTCCGGCGCCTGATCTGTCGTCTTCTGTTGCGTAGGGCCAAACGAGGTTGTCATCGCTGCCCTGTGACGTTAACTGTAGTGCCTCTCCCACAACAGACTTAGATAGTAGAAAGAAGCGTTACTATGGCACAAACCGCGGAAACTCAAGATAGACCGAACACTGTCCGGGCGGCGCTAAACTATCTAGTCTATACGGGTCTATACAGGAGAAAAACCCGTCAGTTATGTAACTAGGCTGGGCGAAGCACCCATCAAACGATCCGCGACTTATGAGAAACACGAGGTTTCGATCCAGAATAGTCGCTCTATAGGCAAAAATGCGCCGCTCGATCGGGGAGGATTTCTTTTCACCCACCACATCTCCAACGTGGTGGATTTTTACGACCGTGCCGAGGTCTCAAAGCACTGCTACCGCGAGATCGAAAGTTTAGTGATGGGGGCGACAGGAGGTAATCGCGTCCACGTTTTCGACCACAATGTCC
>PTKE01000104.1 GCA_002937585.1 Alphaproteobacteria bacterium MarineAlpha9_Bin6
GGCGCGGTCATTACTGCGGCGCCGGACCAGTTGGTCTGGATGGGACGGTGGACGTGACCACATAGTATTAAGCGAATTTGATTATTTTTCGACACTATATTTGCGAATGAACTTGCGTTCGCAAGGCCCGTTCGATCCATATACTCAATCCCTGTTTTAAAAGGCGGGTGGTGCATCAAAATAATTGTCGGTTTGTCATTATTGATTGATAGTTTGTGTTCTAGCCATTCTAGCCTATCTTCACACAGTACGCCGCCTACCCTACCAGGGTGTACGGTGTCGAGCGCAATCAGACGGAGCGGATAATCGTCCACGACATAATGGATGAACTCGCTTTTGATAGGTAAATAGGCCAAGTCTGCGAATGCGGCACGAAGGCGGTCACGGCGGTCATGATTGCCAGGGATTAGAAAGTAGGGTGCATCCAATATAGACAAATGGGCTCGCAAGGTCGCATATTCCTGGATATCTCCATTAAAGGTGAGATCCCCCGTGATTAAGACTACATCGGGTGCCGGATCAAGCGCGTTCACATGCTGAATGCAACGCTCTAATGCGCCAGCGGTGTCTACTTCCTCAAAGGCAAATTCACCATCCACTGTGACGTGCATATCGCTGAAATGTGCGATCAGCATTCCTTGAAATTCTCCTTTGCCCTTATGTTTTGTTATTCAGTATGCGGTGTCGGTCCGCATGCCTGAGGAAGCATCAGAAGAGACGTTGAGCGTGATCATCAGCTTTCTTAGTTAAAATTTTTGTCGTCCAAAAATTTGTCTCCCTGATACAGCGGAAGACTCCGTATCAAATTGGCAGATTTTCTAAGAAGGAGAAGCCTCATTTGTATGCGAACGGCATAGGATCTTGGTTAAAAGAACCACGTTTTGTATGCCTGGGGTTATAGATTAATTTCGAAAGCTCGGATCTTTTTGGTCCATTAGCCGGACCAGAGCCGAAAATGCCAATTCTCCGTTGTCAGCATCTTCAAGGGTCTGCGCATGCTTTTCGCGCACCTCGTGGGACGGCAAAGTCAGGGTTTGGCCACTTGATTGGGCCATTATTTGGACCTGGCAAGCGGTCTCGAGAGCATACAGGTAACGGAATGCATCTGCGACGGTGCGTCCACACGATAACAAGCCATGGTTACGCAAAATCATTACATTTTTATCGCCTAAGTTTTTTGATAAACGGGCTCGCTCATCGAGGTCTACCGTTATGCCCTCAAACTCATGGTACGCAACCCGGTTATGGAGCGAAATTCCTGCGAAATCGTGGCACTTGATTCCATCGGTTGTTGCAGCGACGGCCATGCCAGCGGTGGTGTGGGTATGCATAACACAACATACATCTTCGCGTGCGCCATGAACTGCGCTGTGAATCGTAAATCCGGCAGGATTAACTGGGTAGTCACTATCGCCGACGATATTTCCGTCTAGATCAACCTTAACTAAGTTGGAGGCTGTGACTTCGTGATACATCAAACCATATGGATTGATGAGGAACTGTGCTTCTGGTCCGGGGATGCGGGCCGTGATATGTCCATATATTAGTTGGGTCCAGCCCAGATAATCAAAAATTCGGTATGCTGCTGCCAACTCAACCCTCAGCTCATGTTCACTTAAGGTTCGAATTTCGGGACGGAAATTAGACAAAGCTGTGACGGTATTGTAGCGCGCCATGGCAAACTATCCTGTTTTATCCATCTGGTATGATTGCATGTTACTAGTTTCTGGCTTGGCTGTCCTACTTCAAGACGGATCGGAGTGCATTGATAATTTGTCGGGGGGCGAAGGAATCGGTTGAGTTCAGTCCCGATAAAATGAGCACGTGTGACTTACTTGTTGGTGAGGGCATGAATGATCGCCATGATCGGCGTCGACACGCCTTTAAAGCCAGCTCTTTCGAAGTCCTCTGAGCGGATCAGGGCGGTGTAGAGGCCAGCGATCTCGCCTCTGCAAGTAATGACTGGCGCGCCGGAGGCACCTTTTGCGAGATTGAAATCAAGTCGATCGAAAAGGTCGTCGGTAAACCATTGCAATCCCCGTCCCACCTCGTAAAGGCGTGCCGCGTAGCTCGGCACCACTACCGCGCCTTCATGCCGTCCGAAATGTAATGGCAAGGGAAGAAAGATAGATGAATCCCTTGGAGTTAACACTACGTAATCACGAGCGGGTCCAAGGCCTCTTTCTTCGGCATAGTCACGGCCCAACACTATAATGGCAGCAGCTTTGCTGTACTCATGGCGGTAGTTGCGGAACTCGATATTTTTCAGGTTTGGCTGACCGGGGAGATTATGACGATTGGTAAGCACATAAACTTTATTGCCAATAAGCGTCGCAACGCCACTAGATGAAGACTCCCCGACAACATTGATTGCAACGACGTAGCGTTGCAGCATGTCATCAGTAAGATCGCAAAAACCAGCCTGTGCTGGGCGTTGAGTTGGAAGAGGCAGCGATCCGGTCTCACAGGCGGCCAGTAAGTAACTGGCGAGCGCAATTACAGAGATTAGCTCGCAACTAGAAAACGTCCGTGTATGCTTCTTCACCTGATACGCTCGGCTATTGCGAGTATTCTGTGCATCGATCGTAACACCGGTCTCTCCAGCAATTTTCCGTCTACTACCACGAGACCATCTTCACTACTCTCGAAGGCTTCTACGATCTTCCGCGCTCCGGCTATCGCTTCGGCGCTGGGGCTAAAACAAGCATTGATGACTGGCACTTGCTTTGGATGAATAGCTGCTTTGCCGGTAAATCCTAGCCCAGCCGAAGCTCTTGCTGCTTTTTCAAGGCCTTCAATGTCTTCGAGATCGAGGGATGGAACGTCTATGAGATCGATGCTGGCTCCCGCCGCAGCGTGGACCAACCTTGATCGAGCGTACAGTAAGTTTTCCCAGTCTAAGTTTGTTCGTAATTCTGCAGACATATCGACTCCCCCGAACAAGAGAGAATCAATCCGTCCAGAAGACTGCGCTATTTGATAGGCTGCCTCTAACCCGTCGTTGGTTTCGATGATGACATGGAAGCGAATTGAATCATGGGGAGGTGCCGTCAGTAATTCTTCGAGTTGGCACACTTCATCGCTCGATTTGACTTTAGTTAACATTAGCGCAGGTGGTGGTCGCTTTCGTGCCAGGACCTCCATTACGTCACGTATACCGTCTGCCGAACGGAGACTATTAATGCGAACCACGCATTCCGGCTGAGACTCTTTTTCATATTCGTCAAAGAGCGCCAAGGTTGTTTCGCGTGCTGCGTCTTTTTGGTTGGGTGCAATTGCATCTTCGAGATCAACGCAAACGATGTCGGCACCGTATTTTAGAGCTTTTGGGAACCATTCAGGCTTGTTTCCTGGAACGAAGATCAGACTGCGGCGCGGTCGTATGATTGTGGTTAACATGACACTAAATCCAAATTGCTGTGGAATTCGTCTATTAGCTCTACCAGAGTATGGAATTATCTGACTAGTGCGAGCGTCATTTAGGGATTCCTCTTCACTTTGTTTTTATTAAACAAATTTCTAATGTTCTTATTATATACACTTAATTAGAATGAAGAATTATACGGGTAACATGGCCGCACTCCAGGAGGCGATATGAGTTTGGCGTTAAATCTGGGCGGGATTTCGCTATTGGATGTAAAGCAGATGTATCAAGCGGATCGCCTGGCGGTGAATGCTGGTATTCCGAGCATCAAATTGATGGAGAACGCTTGTGCAGCAGTTGCTGCAGAGATTCGGACCCGCTGGAGCCCTCGCAGAACATTGGTACTTTGTGGGCCGGGAAACAATGGTGGCGATGGGCTGGGTGTTGCAACTTTGTTGCGAGAGGCGCGTTGGCCGGTTGAGGTTGCGCTGTTTGGTTCAAGCGATGCTTTCAAGGCCGATGCTGCAATTATGGCCCAGCGCTGGATCGGTCCGTTCGTCGATTTTGATGCAACTCAGTTGGATGATGTCGTGTTGGTGGTTGATGCCTTGTTCGGCGCAGGACTTCAACGCCCAATTGAAGGTCGTGCCCGAGCAATGTTGGAGGGCGCTGTCGAGCGCGAGCTGGAGATTGTAGCCGTGGATATGCCGAGTGGGGTTCATGGCGACACAGGGAAAATTCTTGGGTTTGCTGCGACTTCATCGGTAACGGTCACTTTTTTCCGACCTAAGCCAGGCCATATGCTTTTGCCAGGAAGAGACTTTAGGGGACAGTTGATAGTATCGGATATCGGTATTCCAGTGGCAGTGTTGGATGAAATCGATCCGAAACAGTGGCTAAATGGTCCGAACCTATGGTCTGCTTTTTGGCCTTGGCCTGGTTCGCATACTCACAAGTATCACCGTGGTCATGCGTTGGTTCAGGGTGGGGGCATGGATTCGACCGGGGCGGCCCGGCTGGCCGCGGAATCAGCCTTAAAGATTGGTGCGGGATTGGTCACCATAGCCGCTCCGACGGAAGCTCTCGGAATATATGGTGCGCAGCTCACATCAGTGATGCTGCGTGCGGTCGATGATGCCGTTGGATACAAAGCCTTGCTTGATGATGATCGAAAAAATGCCGTACTGATTGGCCCTGGGTGTGGGGTTAACGCGGTTACCGAAAGCCGAGTTTTGGAAACTTTGGCGACCGGCAAGGCCTGCGTGCTCGACGCCGACGCCTTAACTGTTTTTGTGAAAAATCCCAACCGGCTTTTCCAAGGGATTAAGGGTGCATGCGTCCTGACTCCGCATGATGGAGAGTACAGGCGATTATTTGATACTAAAGGGGATCGATTATCGCGTGCTCGTGCGGCTGCGGAGGTAAGTGGTTCCGTTGTTTTGCTAAAAGGAGCTGATAGCGTAATTGCTGCACCTGATGGTCGTGCTGCGATAGTTGTTAATGCACCTCCACATTTGGCAACAGCGGGATCTGGTGACGTATTAGCGGGGCTTGTGTTGGGGCTTTTGGCGCAGGGTTGTGACCCATATTATGCAGCTTGCATGGCTGGTTGGGTTCACGGTGAGGCGGGCAGGCGCTTTGGAGTGGGTGTCGTGTCGGAGGACTTGGTATTGGTGCTTCCAGAGATCCTTGAAGAAATGCTGACGACACACTACTTAGTTTCTGATTAAAAAAGTGTTTTTTCAATATATATCAGTTTATTAACAGAAATAT
>PTKE01000105.1 GCA_002937585.1 Alphaproteobacteria bacterium MarineAlpha9_Bin6
CCCTCTGCCTCCATCTTATCAATTAAACGCGCAGCTCGGTTGTAACCGATTTGGAGGTGGCGCTGCACAAAGCTGGTTGAGGCTTTGCGTTCCGTCAAGACAAGCTGAATGGCGCGGTCATATAATTCATCGCCACTACCACTACCCTGCAAATCGGGATCAGTATCGTTCTCCTCGTCTTCAGTCACTGCCTCCAGATAATTGGGTGTACCTTGGGTGCGCAAAAATACGGCAACTTTCTCCACTTCTCGTTCGCTGACAAATGGCCCATGGACTCGGCTAATCTGGCCGCCACCGACCATATACAGCATGTCGCCCATGCTTAATAGTTGCTCGGCGCCCTGTTCGCCAAGTATCGTTCGGCTATCAATTTTGGAAGTTACCTGGAAGCTGATACGTGTTGGCAGATTGGCCTTAATGGTGCCTGTGATCACATCGACCGATGGGCGTTGGGTAGCTATGATTAAATGAATGCCGGCGGCCCGTGCGCGCTGAGCAAGCGATTGAATCGCTAACTCGATATCCTTACCAGCAACTAGCATTAGGTCAGCCATTTCATCTACTACAATAATCAATAGCGGTAATGTCTCCATGTCGAGCGGTTGTTCTTCGTATATTGGTTTGCCAGTCTCGGAATCGAATCCGGTTTGTACCGTTCGGGTAAGCCTCTCTTTTTTTCTGACCGCATCTTGGATACGTTTGTTGTAACCGGCGACGTTACGGACATTTAGGTTCGACATCAGGCGGTAGCGTTGATTCATTTCCTTTACGGCCCACTTAAGTGCTACCACCGCTTTTTTGGGGTCAGTCACAACTGGATGGAGTAAGTGGGGGATTCCATCATAAACTGATAATTCAAGCATTTTTGGGTCGATCATGATCAGTCTGCACGAGTCAGGCCGCAGTCTGTAAAGCAGCGACAGAATCATACTGTTAATTGCGACAGACTTTCCTGATCCTGTGGTGCCTGCGACTAGAAGATGGGGCATTCGGGCAAGATCAACCACGATGGGCACGCCGCTAATGTCTTTACCCAATGCCAATGGCAGTTGATAGCTTGTATTTTCGTAATCTGCTGATCCAATGAGCTCACGCAAATAAACGGTCTCTCGCTGCGCATTGGGTAACTCTATGCCAATAACGTTTTGACCAGGTACAACGGCTACTCGTGCCGAAATCGCACTCATAGACCGTGCAATATCATCGGCTAATGCTATTACTCGCGCTGATCGAGTGCCAGGTGCCGGCTCGAGTTCGTAGCGTGTAACCACTGGCCCCTGACGCACCCGAATTATCTCGCCACGAACGTTAAACTCTTCGAGAACGTCTTCTAATACTCGAGCGTTTTGCGCCAATGCGTCGTCATCGGGCGCGGTCCGGATCGCCTGTTGATCCGAGCCGGCAAGCAAGTTAAGGGGTGGAAGCTCTGTTATGTCTTTATCCAACCGCAGTCGGCCTTGGCGTTCGCTGGCTTCTCGAACTCCGGTGCGTGCGGACGCTGGCTCTACCATCATGGTGTGTCCCGGCTGGGACCCTCGTAGACTCGGCTCAATCCTGTCCTTGCGCTTTTGTGATCGCCGCCGCGTTTTGCGTGCCAGTGTTCCCTTTGTGATCGATTTGGGTCTTACCGTTACTGCATTCACTAGGCTGTTTACAAACCGCATGACCTTGAGACCGGTCCAGTGAATGCTCCGCCAAAGGATTAGTATAACTGTATGCCCGTCTTGTTTTGGCACTCCGAGCACCAACGGCATGGCCATTACGGTGACTAGGCCAAGAATTGCGGTGAGGGGCCATATTGGCAGTGCTAGGGAAGCACAAGCGGAATTTTGGTAGCGGAGCAACAATTCGCCGACCATACCACCATATGTCACAGGTTGTATCCAAACCGCTGGCAAGGGTACGGCCGCGATCGTAGCGGCCGCGATCAGCATGAGAAACGGTGTTCCTGCCAATCTTAGCCAGACGAGATCGAATGAGTGGCGTCGGATTAGCCTCCAACCCCAGCCTGCAAGTGCCAGTGCCGGCAGTGCTGAAACTATTCCAAAGAAACTTAGCAGGAGGTCAGCAGCATAGGCGCCGGGCTCTCCTAGCCAGTTTGAAGCAGTGGTGCTTGTCGCACTGTTGAAGGACGGATCGTGGGGGTTGTAGCTGGCGAGTGCGATCAATATGGCCGCGGCAGATATAATTAGACTTAATCCGATCAACTCGAGGCTACGCCTGCGCAGATAATCGACTGTGCCGGGTGGCAAAAGGGTTGGTTTGCGGCGTGTGTGTGTTCGCGAAACCATCTAGGATCATTCCTGTATGTGTGTTGCTAAGCGGGTAAGCGCCTCGGTGGTTTTGGAGCGATCATGTACTAGCGCCAATCGGATATAGGCTGCGCCCGGCGGGTTGCCTCCCTCGCGGCTCAAATAGGCCCCTGGCATGACCTTGACTCCCGCTGAGGCCCACAATCGTCGAGCTGTCTCCTCTCCATCTCCCACTTTGAGCCAAAGGTAAAAGCCACCGTCAGGCCGGTAGAAATGAGGATGACTTCCGATGATTTTCTCGGCATCACTAAATTTATCCCTATAGAGTGCGCGGTTAGCTTTTACGTGAGCTTCGTCCTTCCAGAGTGAGGTGGCCGCGGCCAATATTGGTCCGGGGCTTGCGCCACCGGTATATTGTCGCAGGCGGGCAAAATCCATAATGAGATCGCTATCACCGACTACGAAGCCTGACCGTAAACCGGGTACGTTAGATCGCTTGGACAAAGAGTGAAAGGCGATTACGTTCCGAAGGTGCCCGTCATCGGTCGCGCAGGCCTCAATTATACCGGGCGGTGGTGCACCACAGTAGATTTCGCAATAGCACTCGTCAGTCGCGAGTATGAAGTCTAGGTCACGGGCCAGTCGGACATAAGCCTTAAGCTGGTTCAGTGAGGCGACGGCACCTTGCGGATTCGATGGGCTGCAAAGATATGCAAGCGCCGCGCGTTCAAGTTGATCGGCGGGCAGAGCCAGGAAATCTGGCAGAAAACCAGTTTCCTCAGTGGTTGGAACGTATACTGGTTCAGCGCCGGCCATAATCGCCGCGCCCGAATAAATTTGGTAAAATGGATCCGGGATTAAAACGGTTGGCCGCATCCGTTGTTTTGTAGTTGGCACCGCCAAAAGTGCAACCGCAAACAATGCCTCGCGGGTCCCCGCAACCGGTAGTACATGCCTGTCCGCTTCAATTATGTCGGGGGGCAAACTGTATCTTCTCGTAATCCAATCCTTAACTGCAGTGCGGAATTCGGATGTTCCGTTTGTGGGTGGATACTTGCTCCATAGCCCAGCATGTTTTGTCAGTTGCTCGGTGACGAAATCCGGATACGGATGTTGTGGTTCCCCAATCGACATGACCAGAGGTTCCACGTCACGCGGTGGCTCTACGTCTTTCAATAGGCCGTTCAACCGTCGGAAGGGATAGTCCCGCAACAAGGCGAGCCGGTCATTAATCATCTACACCCGAACCAAAGCGCCCAGCATACATTGTAACGGGGAGACACTTTAATGGCGAGCATGTTAGCATGATGCCGTACTCCACGCAAAAGCGGCGACCTGATGAGGCCGCCGCTAGAGTTACTTCAAAATGAAGTCGCAGGCTATAGTTCGTAACCACGTTCCCCATGAGTAACGACATCAAGCCCTTCCGTCTCTTCATCGCTACTTGCACGAAGACCGACGAGAGCTTGCACTATTTTCACAATGACGAAAGTCAACACTCCTGACCAAACCAAAACAGCGATCACGCCGGTCAACTGAATGCCAAACTGGCTGCCAATCGTTAATTCTGATTTGCCCAAACCGCCGAGGCTGGCTGCACCAAAAATGGCTGTGAGAAGTGTGCCCAGCGCACCGCCGACACCATGGACTGCAAACACGTCCAGTGAATCATCGATGTTAAGCATTTTTTTAACGACGCCACACATGTAGAAGCAGACCACGCCTGCCGCTACGCCGATAAGCAGTGCTCCAACAGGTCCTACAAATCCTGATGCAGGGGTTATGGTGGCTAAACCTGCGATAGCACCTGTTGCAATACCGACCAAGGTCGGCTTGCCGTGCCCCAACCACTCGATCAGCATCCAAGTAAATGCTGCTGCAGCCGCTGAGATGTGGGTCACCGTCATCGCCATGCCAGCGTTGCCATCTGCCGCCAACGCGCTGCCTGCGTTAAACCCGTACCAGCCAACCCAAAGCATAGCAGCTCCCATCATGACCATGCCTGGATTATGCGGTCGTTGTAATTCACTTGGGAAACCAGAACGTGGCCCTAAAATTACCGCTAGTACTAGGGCCGAAACGCCACAAGTCATGTGCACGACAAGACCTCCAGCAAAATCCTGAACGCCCATTTCACCGAGCCAACCTCCACCCCACACCCAATGTGCGACCGGGGCGTACACCAGAATGGACCAAATCAGGCTGAAAAGAATTACTGCGCTAAACTTTATTCGCTCGACATAAGCCCCGACTATCAGTGCCGGTGTAATAATTGCGAACGTCATTTGGAACATGAAGAAAACGGTCTCTGGGATGTCAGGGGCGTAATCCGACATAGAGTCAAGGCCAACTCCGACAAGGAAGGCCTTTCCTAAACCACCCACATATCCGTTTAATGGGCCGCCATCTCCGAATGCCAGGCTATAAGTACAGACCAACCACAGTATGGAAGCCATGCAACATATGGCGAAGCAGTGCATCAGCACTGAGACGACGTTCCGAGAACGCACCAATCCGCCGTAGAACAACGCTAAACCAGGCATGGTCATGAACAAAACCAACGCAGTAGCCGTGAGAATCCATGCGGTATTTGCGCCCGAAAGCACAGCCGCGTCCTGAGCAAATGCCGGCCCGGCGGTCCCTAGCCACAGACCTATAGCAAGTGT
>PTKE01000106.1 GCA_002937585.1 Alphaproteobacteria bacterium MarineAlpha9_Bin6
GTGAAAATCAAGAGATTATGCCTTATTGTTTATCGCAGCTTCTCTTTCGCATATATTTAAGTTTATCTGACTCTCTTCACGTGCACGATTTGGCAAATTCTTGGGTAGGCTAGACTTGAGGTAAGTGAGGTGGGCCTTGTGATCACTGGTTGACGGGCGTATTGACGTGGGCGTGAAAAACATAAGGTGATGTGCGTTATGACCTTATTTAACAATAACTGCCGTGTGCTAGCCTTGGTCGGTTCGGTGCTACTGGCAAGTTGTTCCTATTTGCCGGATCAACTAAACCCAATTGATTGGGTAGACTCTGCCAACGACTGGGCTAGGGGCGGCATTTGGGGCGACAAAACTTTTGACCCCGACTCTGAAGCACGAGTACCCGGTGCGGAGGATCCATTCCCTAGCCTTGCTATGGTTCCTGATGAGAGACCGTCGATATCTAGCCTGGAGGTGCGGGAGATTCTTGCAGAGCAACTTATAGCGGACAGAGAGAATGCTCGCTATATCGCGGAACCACAGGCTGTGTCGGCACAGGATGAGCCCGTATTGGAGGTGCGTCAGGCCCCTACAGTTTCCCGGCCCAGCGATCCACAAAAAGTCGTTTCAGATGAATTTGCCATCGCGCCACCATTGGTGGCGGAGGTGCCCAATTGGGGCACGGTGGAGCAGCAATTTTACTCGATGTTTCAGGCTTCAGGTGGTGCCGGCGGTGCAACGCGGGGAGCAACTGCTCCGACTGGTTATCAGGGGGAGAGTGCAGCATATTCAGTAACCGATCATGCAGGCGTGATAGGAGATTCGAGCGACACCATTGATCTGGGAGAGTCCCAATCTGCTACGCATGCTGCAGTTATTTATTTCGGTCATGGGTCCGCGCTTTTGTCCAGACAGGATCGGGAGGTACTGCGTCAAGTAGCTGCGGCACAACAGGATTATGGTGGAACTGTGCGCGTGGTAGGTCACGCCAGTAGTAGAACGAAAACTAACGATTTGCTGGCCCATAAGATTGCTAATCATGAAACGTCTTTAGCTCGCGCACGAGCGGTCGCGGAGGAGTTAATCAAGTTGGGAGTGCCACGCCAAAGCGTGTTCGTGGAAGCTTTATCTGATGCTCAGCCAGATTACTCGGAGGCAACAGCATTGGGTGAAGCAGCCAATCGACGCGCCAACGTTTATATAGACTTTTTGATCCCACCGGGTTGATCGATAATAGCCATTACTATCCAGTTTAAACTAGTCAATCTCGAGACTGAATATTGGCAATGGAACACCAATTTGAGCGGATAAACCGCTTGCCGCCTTATGTGTTTTCCGAGGTAAATGAGATGAAAGCGCGTGCGCGCAGGGCAGGTCTCGACATAATCGATTTTGGCATGGGCAACCCAGATTCCCCTAGTCCCGCACATGTTGTGGAAAAGTTGGTCGAAGCTGTTCGGGATCCACGTACCCATCGCTACTCGACGTCACGTGGCATCAAGGGTTTGCGACGTGCACTAGCAAACTATTATCAGCGCCGTTTCGATGTGACATTAGATCCAGACGAAGAGGTGATTGTCACACTGGGTTCCAAGGAAGGGCTAGCCAATCTTGCATCTGCAATTTCAGCTCCCGGTGACATCATATTGGTCCCCAATCCCAGTTATCCAATCCATCCCTATGGGTTTATTATCGCCGGTGCCAGTGTGCGCCATGTCCCCACCGGTCCTGATTTTGACCTGATGGCTGAAATGCATCGGGCAGTGAAGAACAGTACCCCTTCGCCACGTGCGTTGGTACTCAATTTTCCAAATAATCCGACCGCTGAGACTGTTGATCTGGCTTTCTATAGAGAGGTAGTCAAGCTTGCCCAAGCGCATGAAATTTTCATCTTATCCGATATAGCGTACGCCGAGATCTATTTTGATGGTGAGCCGCCTCCTTCAATACTGCAAGTCCCGGGCGCTCGTGAAATTGCGGTGGAGTTTAGCTCTTTGAGCAAGACCTACTCTATGCCTGGTTGGCGGGTTGGATTTGGGGCTGGGAACAGGGATTTGATCAACGCACTAGCGCGAATTAAATCATATCTGGATTACGGTGCTTTTACTCCGGTGCAAGTTGCAGCGTCTGCAGCTTTGAACGGACCACAGGATTGTGTTGAAGGTATCCGTCTGCGCTATCGTGAGCGGCGAGATGTGTTAATCGAAAGTTTTGCTGCTGCCGGATGGGAAATTCCGTCACCTCGCGCGACTATGTTTGTTTGGGCGCCCATCCCTCCGGAATTCCGGTCTATGGGTTCTCTGGAGTTTTCCAAATTATTGCTTCAGGAGGCACAAGTCGCGGTATCACCGGGGATCGGTTTTGGCGAGTATGGTGAGTGCTATGTGCGTTTGGCTTTGGTCGAAAATAGGCAACGGATTCGTCAGGCAGCACGCAACGTTAAGTCGTTCCTTGGCATGCATCAAAAAGCATCGGTCTCGTCTCTTCCCCGGGTGATGGGGTCCTAAATACCGCTTACTAAGCTTGTGACTTTACCGAATCGGCAATGGTCTTTTTGGCGCATATGGGAAAATGCGCATAAGGGTGGATGCACGAAGGCCCGCGAAAAAACTCCGGAGTCGGTTGGATCATTGCATCGTCTTCCGCTCCATGGTGTATGGTTGTTTTCACGTACACAATTTGTGATTTGACTACGTTGAAAAGGCATTTAAGTAGGCATGGTTGGGACTTTGGATAGAAACCTCGCCTTAGAGGTAGTGCGTGTCACTGAAGCGGCAGCCATAGCAAGTTCGCGCTTAATGGGGCGCGGTGATGAGATGGCAGCTGACCAGGCCGCAGTGGACGCTATGCGACAATCACTCAATGGTCTGGCGATTGATGGCACCGTGGTTATAGGCGAAGGGGAGCGAGACGAGGCTCCGATGCTTTATATTGGTGAAAAAGTTGGAGCCGGAGGACCGAAGGTAGATATAGCTCTTGACCCGCTAGAGGGCACCACTATTTGTGCGACTGGTGGCCCCAACGCCCTATCGGTTATTGCGATGGCAGAGGACGGTGGGCTATTGCAAGCGCCCGATGTTTATATGGATAAGATAGCAATTGGACCGGGAACCCCACCCAATGTGATTGATTTGGACGAAACCGCTACCAAGAACTTAGAAAATTTAGCCCAAGCCAAGGGTTGTGACATTTCCGATTTAGTAGCCTGTATTTTAAACCGGCCACGCCATGAAGAGTTGATTTCAAAAACGCGTGAGGCCGGGGCACGCATTCAACTTATTCAGGACGGCGATGTTGCTGGCGTTATTGCAACTGCCCGTGAGAAGACCGGCATTGACATTTACATGGGGATTGGGGGCGCGCCCGAAGGCGTGCTTGCCGCGGCCGCCCTTAGATGTATTGGCGGTCAGATGCAGGGTCGGCTTGTGTTCCGTAATGATGAAGAGAAAAATCGGGCAGCAAAACTCGGCGTTGATGATTTGACGAGGAAATATGATCTGGGTGAAATGGCCAGGGGAGAGGTAATGTTCGCGGCAACCGGTGTTACAGATGGTTCGATGCTGCGTGGCATAAGGCGAAATATCACCACGGCGAGCACCGACTCGCTTGTTATGCGCTCTAAAACGGGAACCGTGCGCGTGATTAGTGCTGAGCACGATCTCACTCGCAAGTCGTTGTTTGAGCCCGACACACGATAAGATGGTTGTGTCGGATCAAGCGGCGGAGGCGTTGCTGGGTGTGGAACGTTCAGTAAGCGGCCTGCGGTGGCGGGATAGGGTTGGCGACCACCGAACCGCGATGGCAATTTCCCAACAACTAAGAGTCCCTGATGTAATTGGCCGGGTTCTTGCGGCGCGTGGAGTGCGTTCTGAGAGTGCAGAACAATTCCTCGATCCGAAACTGCGAGATTTAATGCCTGATCCTTCACAGTTGATCGATATGGATCGTGCGGTTTCTCGTCTTGTTCAGGCGGTAGTTGAGTCTGAGAAAATTGCAGTTTTTGGGGATTACGATGTTGATGGTGCAACGGCCTCGGCATTGTTGCGTAGGTTTTTGTCGGAGGTAGGCGTAAATATTGACGTGTATATCCCGGACCGCATGCGAGAGGGTTATGGCCCGACAATTGATGCATTTCGAAAGCTACGTGCGAAAGGTGCCAAAGTTGTTGTAACCGTTGACTGCGGCACCACCGCCCATGACGCATTGGCTAGTGCTAAGGTTATAGGACTTGATGTAATTGTACTCGACCATCATTTGGCTGGGCCGGCTTTGCCACCATGTTTTGCGTTGGTCAACCCTAATCGGCTCGATGATGACAGCGGCCAGGGGGCTTTGGCAGCGGTGGGCGTCACCTACTTGCTCGTCGTGGCATTGAACCGCGCTCTGCGTGGAGCGGGGTTTTTCAAGGACAAAGAAGAGCCCGACTTGATGGCATGGCTTGATTTGGTCGCACTTGGTACAGTGTGCGATGTGGTGCCTTTAACAGGTCTCAACCGAGCGTTAGTTCGTCAAGGTTTGAAGGTTTTAGCGAGACGCAACAATAAGGGACTGGCCGCGCTCGGCGACGTTGCTGGGATAGATGGCCGCCCTGAATGCTATCACCTGGGATTTGTATTAGGCCCCCGGATTAACGCTGGTGGCCGGGTTGGGGAGTCGGACTTAGGACACCGCCTGTTGACGACGAGCGACGCAACCGATGCCGCCCAAGTCGCAGCCCGCTTAAATGATTTAAACTTAGAACGGCGAACAATCGAGTC
>PTKE01000107.1 GCA_002937585.1 Alphaproteobacteria bacterium MarineAlpha9_Bin6
GCGCTATGATCGTGAACTAACCGACATCTTTGCGGTTCAGGACGATGTCACCCACCAAATCATCACAGCGTTGCAGGAGGAGCTTGGCGAGGCAACTGTGACGCGCCCGGACCGGCAGTTAACCAGTAGCCACGTGGCCTATGATCTCTTCCTGAAGGGACGGACTTATAAGGCCGAGCGAACAGAAGAAAACAATATGCGTGCAAAGGAGTTGTTCAAACAGGCAATCGAACTGGATCCGAAATTTGCCGCAGCTTATGCAGAACTGGCGCACGCCAGGTATTTGGATAATTATTATGGTTGGGGCAACAACGAAAAAGCTCTGCAACTAGCTCTGGAGGTAGCGGAAAGGGCGCTAGCGTTGGATCCATTGTTGCCGATCGGGCATGTAAGGATAGCGTATATCCTGGCTTGGGGGGGCAACCTCGACAAAGCGATCGCCGCAGCGCACGAAGCCACCAGGCTCGATTCCAATTACGCCAGCGCTCATAGTACACTTGCGGGATTGCTGGCTATCGGTGGTCACACGGATGAGTCCTTAGAAAGTGCAAAGTTTGCGATGCGTCTTGACCCTTATGACTTCTTAATACCTTTCCGCCAAGGGCTCGCGCACTTCGTCGCCCAGAATTACGAACAGGCGATACCTCACTTCCTGGCTAGCCTGGATCTGAATCCAAATCTTGGTGTCTCGCGCCAGTTTCTCGCTGCGATCTATGGCCTGCTCGGATACGAAGAAGAAGCGCGTGCAGAAGCTGACGAGGTTCTGCGACTGTCGCCAAATTTTTTGAAAGGCCTTATGCAAATTCCGTTTGCAGATCGGTCCGTTTTAAGCCGCACCCTTGATGGCCTACGAAAGGCGGGACTGGACATCCCGGAGGTTCCGACGGTAAATCCTGGTTGATTCTTGAAGATATGAAACTCTTACATGGGCGTTGACACAGAGTATATGTAGTTAACTAATAGTTTTGCAGCGCATGACCCCGGTCCCCGTATCAGTATCCACGGCACATGGACAATGTAACGGTGAACAGGCGTAGAGGTCCACGGACCAAGAACGAGTTAATCTTAGTTAACGTCCCGGACAGGAATACGGTGGAACGGTGGAACTAGTTTGGACCAGCGAAATCGCGTTACGCCACCTCCAGGCGCCACTAACCACGGAGTGATATTTACTATGACGGAGAAGGCCTACAAAGCATCTTGCGGTTGCCATAACATTAGGTATTGCTTCAATACTGCAGTTCTACCTGGAGTCTGGCCAGTTCGAAAATGCACTTGTTCCTTTTGTTCTCGTCGTACGAACCATGTTCATTGTGCTGACCCAAATGGAAGTGTTAGCTATGAATTTTCAGATCCTGAGAAGGTGACCCGATATCGGCATGGAACAAAGACGGCTGACTTTTTGGTTTGTACCAGCTGCGACTCATATATGGGTGCGGTTATGTTGACGGATAAAGGCCGGTTCGCCGTGCTCAACATTGAGCACCTTGTTGATGATTTACTGCTTCCTGAAATGAGTAGTTTAGCCTGGGAGAGCGAAGACTTGGGGTCGCGCCTTGCTCGCAGACACAAGACTTGGACGCCTGTAATAGGGGCCGCATAACTCGTGTATTTCTAGTCAATGGGTCTCAGGTTTGATCCCTGCAGAGCGCACCATTTTTCCCTCGTTGGCATTCATTGTAGGTCGTCGGCAATGCTTCTCGATACCTTTCCAAATCTTTTTTCTTGGATTTTCTCCAAAAGTTTCTCCGTGAGAATTTTCTGAGTGTATGGTCTACACCATCCATATTCTTTGCCATCCAGTAGATGAAGTAAATTCCTTCGATCTAGGGAATTGATTCCGGAAAGTCCTCTCCAAAAAATTTTCTTGGACGAAAGTACCTTGACCAAAGAATAGGAGTTTCCGACTGCATCGTCGGGGATATGCAGCGTGTCTTTATGTATAGAAAGCTTTTTTACTTTTCCGCTATAGAACAAGAGTCCATAGTATTTTTCTTCGGAGCCTGTCTCTATACAGGCACAAAACATTGCCTTGCCATCCCACACTTCATCTTCCGTATAGCCAGATGATCCAAAGGCTAAAAGTAAAATAAAAATTAGGACATATTTCATATATTTGCGCACATGCTTGGAGGTTGCGGGAATATTCTCCAGATCATGTGGAGAATACTAATGTGACAAGGATCCCTGCCTAACACTGTGATAGCGTATATTTATTGTCCTTATAGATGGCACAAAAGTGTTTTGCAGTTTTTTGGTAAAACTTGGATTTTTATGACCCAGTGTTTCAAGAGAAGAGATGCATTAATAATAATTAGCTCAACCGCACTTATTTCTGGAGTATTCAATGAGCGTCAATACTATTACCGGCCGTTCCGCGTTCCTTGCATTATTAAAAGACGAGGGGGTGACGCACTTATTTGGTAATCCCGGGACCACTGAATTGCCAATTATGGATGCGTTAACAGAACATCCGGACCTGACCTATATGATGAGTATGCAGGAGTCGCTCGTTGTTTATATGGCGGAGGGGTATTCGCGGGCCTCGGGTAAGCTTTCTGCATGCAATGTGCATGTAGCCCCCGGCCTTGGTAACGCTATGGGGGCTATTTATGCGGCTAAGTTTGCAAATACACCAATTATCATAACGGCCGGTCAACAAGAATTAGGTCACGGACTTACTGAACCCTTGCTCTATGATTCATTGGTTCCGATTGCAGAACCAATGGTTAAGTGGGCTGTGGAGGTAACCCGTTTTCAGGATCTTCCTCGAATTGTGAGACGTGCAGCAAAGATTGCAATGACCCCACCGATGGGGCCAGTATTTATTTCTCTTCCTGGCGACGTTCTTAATGAAGAGGGCGCATTAGAATTAGGGTCGCGGACGCGTGTTGATACTAAGGTTAGACCAGCTGACTCAACTTTAGACCGTTTAGCGGATCGGATTTTGAGTGCCAAAAATCCAGTTGTTGTTGCTGGCCATGAACTTGCCACTGATGATGCACTAAATGAGGCGGCTGATTTTGCTAGTATTGTGGGATGTCCCGTATATCAACAGACAGTTCAGTATGGAGCCCATTTTTTATCCGAACATCCGGCATTCATGGGGGCGTTGACCCGAGACCAACAACAAGTTCGAGATATTCTTTCGCCATATGACTTGCTGATAGTGCTGGGCGCTGATGTATTGCGCATGTCTGTTTGGGCTCCGGTCGAACCGCTTCCTGAGGGCATGCCGATAGTTCAGATCGGTCAGCGAGATTGGGAAATGGGTAAAAATTTTCCAACTGAGATGGCAGTCCGGGCGGATATCAAAGAAACGCTGAAAGCATTTAATCCAGTATTAAAGGAGCGGGGAGGTGTTGAGCGAACTGCGAGAGCTAAGCTAAATCTGGATAAGTTAGCTAACAATAACTGGAGCGCTAAAAGAAAAACACTAACTGACAAACTTAAAGCGGATATGGAAGGTGGAGTTATTGATCCGTCTTGGATGATTATGAAGGTAATCGATACTATGCCTAAGGATACCATCATTGTAGATGAAGGGATTGTTAGTACCAGAGCTTTAACGGCATTGCTGCCCTATCGAGATCCCACGTCATTATTCGGTATGGCTAGTGGTGGTATTGGCTGGGGTGTTCCCGCTGCATGTGGAGTTCAAGCTGCATACCCCGATCGGCCGGTGATTGCGATAATCGGCGATGGTAGTTCAATGTATTCAATACAGGCCCTTTGGACGGCCGCTAACCAGAAACTCCCTATTAATTATATAATTTGTGACAACGCGGGTTATCGCATTATTAAAGAGAGACTTTTCGCGTTTCATGGGAGTCAGAATTTTATTGGAATGGATTTCAAAGAACCTGCAGTTGATTTTGTTGGTTTGGCTCAGTCAGTGGGTGTTCCGGCAGTGCGGGTAAATGACCACGCTGAACTTGTCCCGGCCCTCGAGGCGGCTCTTAGAAACTCCAAGGGCCCAAACCTTATTAGTGTAACCGTTGATCGTGGCAGATTCTAAGACGTTTTTTAGCCGCTTGAGATCGAAAATAACTTAAATGCGGTCCATTTAATAAGGACAGGAACGGTTCCTGCTGCTCAATTTCTTGGGATGATTTAAGGGTGTCGTGACTGATTTTGGTTAGACCCGCTGGGAGATTATAGCGGATAAAACAGATAGTTAATGGATATGATTGGACGGCTCTGGACAGGAATGTGGCGGAGGGAGGGAGATTCGAACTCCCGATACCATTGCTGGTATGCCGGTTTTCAAGACCGGTGCATTCAACCACTCTGCCACCCCTCCAATGTTTTGATTTAACAGTTATAGAAATCAGAATTAGCAAATTATTGGAATACTTTAAATCCTTCTGAACTTTTTACGTCATCACATACGTTTTAGCAGCAGTATTTTCTCATTTCCCCCAATCTGGCGTCATTCTCGTATACAGTTGTTAACTCATAGATTTAAAAAATAAATAATTAAAATGCCAAGTCTCAGGTTGGGATTCCCAAAATGTATATAGCAATGAACCGTTTTAAGATTGTCATAGGTCGAGAAAAAGATTTCGAGAGAATCTGGAAGGAACGTGAAACCCATTTGGATGATGTGTCAGGGTTTTTAGAATTTCATCTAGTTAAGGGAGGAACAGAAGAGACCCATACACTTTATGCATCACATAGCACGTGGAAATCGCAGACTGATTTTATCA
>PTKE01000108.1 GCA_002937585.1 Alphaproteobacteria bacterium MarineAlpha9_Bin6
TTTGCTCGCAGTAGCGTTGACTGGTGGTGTTCTTGCAATCGCATTAATTGTGTTTCGACGCTTTATTGTGCCAACTAGCTGGAAGCGTTTTGATTGGCTAGTAAATTTGCATAAGGAGCAAGGTGTACCATACGGTGTTGCAATCTCCGTTGGTGCGGTCTTGGTTTCCCCACAATTATTAACCTCTGATGTTTGAGGGTCGAACCGGCTCGAATTTGCAATATTTTTTCGGTATTCGATTCCTTTGTACGTTCTACGACGATAGGAATTTCATTTTTAGCGTCGATCCGAACGCAAACGGATCGATGTGATGGGGTGCGAGCAGATGGTAGCTCTGAACACGCACATATATCGAGGCAAACGCAGTCAAGATACGTGTTTGGTGACGGTTGATGGAGCACCTCTTGACCCACGGCTTAAAATCGTATCAGTGCCCATGGCTGAATTTGAGTGGGGTTACAAAGGTGGCGGGCCGGGACGTCTAGCTTTTGCTATCTTAGCGCACCATTTGGGTGACGATAAGAAAGCGCTAGTTTCATATCGAATTGTCCGGGATAACGTAGTGGCGGAATTAAGAGGGGATGAATGGGCTTTGAATAGCGCCCAGATCGAGTCTTCCTTACGTGGTTCGGTCGAAGTCCCCATGACCTTAAATGAGTTGTTCGATAAGGTGCGAGGTAGTGGCACTTGAAGAGACTGCAATGGGAATCGTTAAATTTTGCGGCTTTTGGGCGCGATGCGCATCATACTTATAGTTGCACTCTTCGGTGTATTTTCCCGTATAAAGTCTGGGGACCTATCGCATTGAAAAATTTTAAAAAAGTGCGTGCTGGGGTACTATTTGTGTCGGAAATTGCCATGCCAAACACACTGTGATCGTGATTAGTATTCCTCGAATACTTGCCTACCCCTGGCTTACAAAGGTACGGTGACTTTCAATCCGGCCACTGCGGCGGCTGCGGGGTTGTCAAGGCAAACTTAAGGTTGGTCTTTGGAGGTGGGTCAGTGAGCATAAGACGAGTGTATTTCTGCATTGTTTGCCTCATCATGGTGAGCGGCTGTGCGCAAGGACTTTCCCATTTATCTGGGTTCGGGACAGGTGATGCGTTCGTGCATCAATCGGCGCTAACAAGCGTGTCGCATTGGGAAAGACTGGCTGAGAAATCAGCAGCCCGTATCAGTGCATGTTTAGCTGGTGAGAAGTACACTACCTCTCAACGATCGTTCTGCTTGGCGGATGATACGATTGGGATTCGTGGCCGGCCTATATACATTGCCTTCGGTGATCGTAGCACGGCATTCGGTCGTAATTTCCGTGAATACCTGATAACCGAGCTAATTTCCTTGGGGCACAATGTTGCGGATGACCCGCGGGGTGCACTCCTCGTCTATTCTCGCGCAAGCGTTGTTGGACGAGCCGGGAAGCAACCGCCTAGTTCCGTTCCTGGTACGTTTTCGCTGCTCAGTTATGCTTGGTACGCTCTTGATAATGCGACCTTCAGTAAACACTTGATCGCGACGGGAGTGTTGGCCGATCTTTGGAAATACGAAAATGACTTTAGTGGGGCGCAAGTGGTAATAACGACATCACTTTTTGATGGGCGAAAGATGTTGTTGCGGAAGACAGATGGTTATTTTATCTCTGATGCCGATTTGCCCCAATATGTGGGAGAGTTAGTACCGGTAGATGAAATACCGCGTCAGAAGATCGGTGAGGCCCCGCAAGTGGCGACTCTTAGGGTCCTGGGAGATTAGGGACACATGGGAGCAAAAGTATTATGAGACGCCTTATGACTTGGCATTGGCTTCAGGCATTGACGACCTTAAGCATCGTATTGATTGGCACGGGCGGCTTACTTGGCGGATGCGGAGATGTGTATACGAATGCTTCTATGGGTGGCGGCATAGCGGAACGGATTGATGATATCGATCTGGTTTCCAATAGCCATCGTGTTACGGAGCGCTTGATTGATACTAGCCAGCAGATTTTGGACCCTGACAAACCGATTATCGTTGCAAGCCTCGTCAATGTGACCGATCTTGAAGAATCTTCGGTATTGGGGCGGATTATCGGGGAGCAAATTCGTTCCAGATTAACCCAGTTGGGCTATATGACTCGTGAAATGCGTTTTCGCGGGAACATATTGGTTCGTGAGGGTAGTGGAGAATTAGCACTATCTCGTGATGCCCAGAAAATCAGGGATGAACAGGAGGCTCAGGCTGTTATTGTAGGGGTTTACGCAGTTGCGGAGAACGCTGTCTATGTAACGCTGAGGCTTATCCGAGCGCACGATAGCTCGGTTCTTAGTTCTTTTGACTATTCATTGCCCAAAAACGACAATATATCCAGCTTATTAGAGTTAGATCCATTATTTACTTATTAATATTATTTTTATTTAAACAGAAACTTCCTGTGTTTGTAATAAATTGGTTTAGTCTTTGGAGGAACGACTTTATTTCTCAATCATCGAAAAATAAAGAGATATTTTGACTTATCAGGGAATGATCTTTAAAAGTCGCGCTGAGGCCAACACTCTGCTATAAGAGGAAACTTTTTTTGTACTATGCTGCTGGATTTGGAAGAGGAGCCTAAATATCATGTTTTGGCGTTGTATTGATGGTGTGAGTTGGTCGTGGGGAAAGTTTACTAAATCGCGATTTGCTAAAACAAAGCGCGGTGCCACGGCTATTGAGTATGGACTTATAGCAGCCGGAGTGGCAGTTGCGATTGCTGTTCTTGTCGGTACATTAGGGACACAAATAGCCGCTACATTCCAAAGCGTAATCGATTCACTCGCCGGTTAAATAGACTTTTTATCGCTTCTGAATCGAAAGAAACATCGAGTTTGGTGTTTCGGTTGGTAGCAATTTAGTCATTTCGTGGACGGACTGGGGTTGTTGGGCGGCCAATTGTTATGGTCGTCAGGGTCAAACGGCGGATCCTTGTGGCTTTCGCTTGAGGGCCGAACGGCATTTTGCTCTTTTGGTACAGGTCGGTATTTTATTCTAAAGGAATTTTGTTAATCTGGCGCGGTTTTGCGAAAGCTTCCTCTGTAAAGGTGATACTGCTAATAAGTTCAGAAAGGCCGGGCAGAGCACCGAAAACCGAGACAGGTTCGTACGTGTAGATCACCGATACATAGATAGTGCTGTCGTTGGTAGTCAAAAGGGATTCAGCTTGTGCTGGGATTGGTGCGGCTCCAGGCTGCGCTTGTCCAGACGAGAAACTCCACGACGTCGGGTCTGGTTCTATATTCCCATCGTCATCTACTGCGATGCTCTGCATTCGGTATCCCATGGTGTCGGTTGGGTAGGGGAACATGATAGCGTTCCCAGCGTCAACGAGGTTGGTTAGTTCCGCAATTGTTACTGAGCGTTCCTGAGCTATCAAATCGGCGATCGATTGAGTTGCAAGAGCCACTTTGCGGCCGGCAAAATGAATGTTAGCAAATTCAACTATCCCACCCCAAATAAGTAACATTAACGGGAGAAGCAGCACGAACTCAATCATGGCTACGCCTCGAAGGTTGTGCCAGAAGCGATTGAGATGCGTTGTCACTGGAGTGCACCTAGAAATGGTTCAACCCGGAAGATAGCGCTTGCAATGAATCTTTTTCCTTCAGGTTGTATTTGATTTCGGAGGAACGGCGTGATCCAATCCCATTGGTAGACGACGCGGACTAACACAATGTCGCCGGGCGAACCAAGGTCGAAGGTAATAGCACCGTCGTCATCAGGAACTTCTGGCAGTAAGCTAATGTCGGGGAAATTGGCAAAGCTTCGAACATCCAGTATCAGTTCCTCACACGGCACAATCGTACCCGTGTTGTCGCAAAGGGTTTGTATAAACTGTTCGAGCGGGTCGGCTGACTGTTGTACAGAGCCAACTCTTACTTGACGACTAGCGGTTGCTGTTGCTCCTTCCACTACCATTTGTGTGAGGAAGACGTAACCAGTTTCTATGATTGCAAATAGGACGATTAAAAACGGCAACAAAACAAAGGACAGTTCGACCGCTGTCGTCCCTTCTATGTTTCTAAAAAATCGCCTAAAAATGGAAGCAAATGATTGGATTGGTTTGCGTGGCGGGAAACGCATAAAAAGCCTCATTGCGCAATTCTCAAATTTCTTAACTCTGCGCCGATTGCCTGGAAGGATGACCGTAACGTATCCCCATCTGGTGAATTAAAATACTTGTCCGGATCAGAAGCACATTGACGAAATAATTCCTGTGTATCCTCGTCGTCTAGGTCAAACGTAATCGTATAAATCACAATTTCTTCCTGCTTGATGTTCTCGCAAACTTG
>PTKE01000109.1 GCA_002937585.1 Alphaproteobacteria bacterium MarineAlpha9_Bin6
AAACGATATGCTGTATCTGGAATTTCAATCGTACCTTCCGTCGGGTGTTCATACAGACGAAAGAAACCAATTTCATTTAGGTGAAGGTCGTTCTTAAGGTCTTCCAGATTATTTACCTGGCCGACGGGAATGTCAGCTTTTGTCAATAATGCTACCCACTCTTCAGTATCGCGGGCAGCAAGCACCTTGCCCGCCTCTTGGTAGAGAGCATCAATATTTTGAGCACGCAAAGGCATCGTGGAAAAACGTGGATCGGTAGCCATCTCTGAAGCACCGGCAATTTCCCAAAAAGCGCGCCAATGCTTGTCTGTATATGGAAGAATACACACAAACCCATCCCGCGTTCGATGTGGTCGCCGATTCCGGGATAGCAATCGAGTATAACCAGGATTGCCTTCGGGAGGAGAAAAGACTGTTCCCCACTGATGTTCGATAAGATTATAACTGACCAATCCCTCAAACATTGAGCATTCCATATAAACGCCTTTCCCCGTACGGAGGCGTTTGACGTATGCAGCAATCAGCCCACTGGAAGCCATGAGAGCTGCACTCTTGTCGGCAATTACGGATGGAACCAACTGAGGCTCCCCGTCCCGTTCCAGGAAGAGGCCCGCAATACCGGACGCGCCCTGAATAACATCGTCATAAGCGGGTCGGCCTCCATAGGGACCATCTTCCCGGTATCCGTGAAGACCCCCGTAAATGATTCCGGGACAACGCCGGAGAACTTCGTCTGGTCCAAATCCTAACGAGAGTATTTTATGCGGCCTGACGTTATGGACAAACATGTCTGCTTCATCCATCAAACGCCACAATGCATCGCATCCCTCTGCACGCTTGAGGTCAAGCATGATGCTTCTTTTATTGCGGTTCGCTCCAAGAAATAACGCTCCCATTCCGGAGTTTCGTGCCGGACCGAGGTAGCGTATCGGGTCTCCTCCCGGCGCTTCGATCTTAATGACATCGGCTCCGAAATCTCCTAAAATCTGTGTCGCATACGGACCAAACAAAATAGTTGTCAGATCCAGGACACGAACCCCAGATAGCGGCAAATTCAGATCATCAGACACGAGAACTTCTCTTTTGGGCTACACTTAAGGGACGCCGATTAAAGGACTTACTCGTTATAGCGGCAAATAATGGCGCAGCACCGACCAACCAGACGACGCGGCTCCAACTTGAAATAAGCGATCAGTTTCCTCCTCGCTCAGGCCAGATTCCGTTAAAATGGATCTGGTATGTTCTCCTGGCCATGGAGCAGGAGCTAGTTCTGAGATCGGTGAGGTTTCAGGTCTTACCCACGTTGGTTCACATATCGTTGCAACGTAGCCAGACGGGTGTTCGCCCCGGCATAGTCGAAAAGAGCCAGTATTCAGCCAGTTTGAATCGCGAGAATCTCGATCGCGAGTTCTTTCCGAGCGAATCTGAGCAAGCGTTTGCGACGGAATCACACTTGCACCTGGCAGAACGGATACTCTTTTCTGAACTTCGCGGAACGTTAATTTTTGAACTGCAGTGCCAATCGACGAAACCGTCGGTTTCGTTGCGTCAAGCGTCATAGCAAGACTGGCTTCATCCCCAGGACGGCAACCCAGATAAATCCAACCATCTGCCAACTCATACAGCCCCTGCCCTGGGCCAGCCCCGGTTGCAAATTGACCAGACGGTTCCGAACTAGGTTGTTCTTGGGAAGTGGCAACCATGAAGGGGAACTGCACCAATTGTGCTCCCATAGCTAGGGAAGTCCGGACATAAGAACCGCCTCGCCCTTTCGCGCGCGCAACCAAAGCCTGGTTGATGCCGGTCACGGCCAGAAAACCAGTCATATAGTCCACACAGGATGCAATACCATGGAGTTCGGGTTTTTCGGGCGTGCCGTAACGGATCATAATGCCACTTGCTGCCTGCAATACCGGATCAAATGCAGGATCGTCTTTGTACATCCCACCATCGGCACCCCCCCAGGCACTTATCTGACAAGAGATAATATCGGGCTTGATGGCTACAAGCTGCTCATGGGCAATTCCGATTTTACGCGCCGAAGCATCCAGAAAATTATGCAGGACGACGTCCGTGTTTTTTAGCATCTCTGCAAGAGCTGTTTTCCCATCATCGGTTTTGAGATCGAGAATCACAGCACGCTTTCCCTGATTCACATCCACCCCGAACCACATAGTTGCGAACGGGCCAGCTTGTGGTGCCGGAGCATCGATACGGATCACATCCGCCCCGAATTCGGCCAACGTGCGACCCGCTGCGGGCCCAGCAATGATGTTTGAAAAATCGAGGACTCGGATGCCCTCAAGGATCGGTGCTCGCTGGGTTTCAAGAGATACCTCCGGCCTTGCGAGCGGCGGCGAACTCCATTCCGACAGACTCATATCGCTACGACGCGGAGCCACGTCGGGAGACGTAGTGGAAGCTCCTTCTATGGTGATGTGACGCCCGGATTGGCGAACCACGCCATGCTGCGCATCGGCAAGATCAATAGTAACGCCTCCATCGTGCAGTGTTTCGTCTTTGAGCCACTCCGCCGTAGTCTGCACCACTGTCACTGGAACATTGGCATCTCGCAATGCCGCTTCCCACTCTTTTGCCGGTCGCGTTTTCATTCTCTCTGCAATCTGCGTTAAAAGTCTGTTGCGCCAATACGGTGTCAAAGCGCTGGCCACATTTATGTTATTGCCCGAATTTTTTTCACTGAACGGAGTTTCAGCCACCATACCTTCCGAGATTACGCGATCGAAAATACCCAAAGTCTGCAGGAACGCGCGATTTTGCGAGACGTGGTCCGGTGCACATACAAATAAAAACCGACCGTCGGCACATTCATATCGATTGAATCCTGGGCTAGCGTTGGCCCCCAAGTATTTTTGTACCTCGGCAACATGCGCATCGGTGAGATGTTCACGCACATCCCGTAAAATCGGCATCATGACCTTGCTTACAGCGCCATCGAGTGGAGGAAAATTATAACGCGCAGGTGCCCCTTCAAGTTCCGCAATTAAAAGAGCCATCGCAGACATCACCGCGTCTGCGAGTGGCACCTCAAAGCGTTGCCCCAGACCCGTGCGGTAATAGCCGAGCAAACCTAAACTTGCAGTAGCAGCGCCCAATATCCCGCCATACGCAGATGCCATCGGTATGGCGGTATAGGTCGGGCCACCGCCCAGCAACCGACCGAGTGAACTAAGATCCGTGTAAACACCGGTGGCAGCGTCGATAGATCCCTCCCAAGCCGCCAGCGAACGATTTACATCTCCTTCAGCAAACCCTGGCAATGAAACATACACAACCCCGGACGTGTCTCCCCCAAGTGAGTGATGATCAAGGCCGAGCCGGTCTGCAGCTCCTGGGCGCATGTTTTCGATTACGACGTTGGCGGTCTTCCCGAGCGTAGTCGCTCGTTCGAGTGTCGATTTCTCTTTGAGATCTATTTCAACAAGTGTCTTACAGCGATCGAGTAGAGTGTCCGATAAACGGCCTTCCCGACCCGGCCGCACAATCTCAATAACCTCTGCACCCTGCTCGGCTAACAACATGGAAGCAACTCGGCCAGCCCAACCAATTCCAATATTGAGCACCCGAACTCCACCCAGTGGCGTCTCTACAGCGACCATCTCCGTCTCACTTCATAAAATTTCAAAAAATGCATATTCTTCTTCCAGGCAGGGTACTTCATATACCGAACAAATGTAGTTTATGACACCTACAAGAGAATTAAATTTGAAGCCCAATAGAGCGAAATACAATCGGATGGGGTTGGATATCCACTTAACGAAGGTGCCGATGTGAGAAAAAACTCGACGCATCTCCTCAGCGAACGCGCCCAAGGCTGGCTGCGTTTTCTTTGGAGGAAGGCTACAACGGAAGATGATTGGTCCGAGGACGGCGAACCACACCCTTGGTGGGATCGCTACTCGACCGCACCGATGATGAATTTTCCACGCTTTGATTTATCGGAATCGAGCTACGCGATTGGCCTTATGGCAGACATGACACCAGCGTGGCG
>PTKE01000011.1 GCA_002937585.1 Alphaproteobacteria bacterium MarineAlpha9_Bin6
AACCATATGGTCGCAAATGCTGCCCCCACCCAGCCCGCTATCGCCAGTGTTTCACGCACAAATCCACGATAAAATGCAAATAACGCAGACAAAATTACCACCCCTACCACTATAAGATCGGGCAAGTTGGCGAGAACCCAGCTAACGTCGGAGTTGGTATTCATGCCAATAGTCTGCTCAACAGCGCCCTGAGACGCACTTGAAGTCATCAATAATCATGCTACCAAAAATGGACACAGCCTGACGCGTCTCCTCAACAATTGTATTCCAACCACCACAATCGTCACAACAGCCGCCCCACTTGGCGTGCACGGCCCCACAATTTTGACAAACGTAATCGTTGGCAGGCCGCACCATCTTCATCATTGCGCTTCGTAGCCGTTTCCAATCACTGGGCTGTCACCTCCATCTTGAAGGGATCCTCGCCTTTGCCGCGGATAAACTGATCAACATAGTCGCTTCCGCTATCTTCGATTGCGTCGGTGGCCCCATTCCAGATGATCTTACCTCGATGAATCAGCGCTATACGGTCGGCTATCTTTTTAGCACTAACCATATCATGCGTAATCGAAAGCGTTGTTGCACCAAGCTGCCGCACGCAATGCGATAATCCGTTAAATGAGAAAAGAAATATCCGACCTGTCGCAGAAACAAACACTAAAAACACTCGGCCAAGTAACGCGAGAAACGTCATTGACTACTCCGCCCTATCCAAATAAATGCGCGGGATTCTGTCACTGATTCGCGTGAGCATTTCATACCCAATGGTGCCAGCCTCGCCAGCGACGTCGTCAAGCGCCCGCCGACCACCAATCAAGTCCACGATCGCGCCGGGTTGTGCCAAATCTTCGGGAACCGTGGATACATCCAGGGTGATTGCGTCCATCGACACCCGGCCAATTACGGGAACACAGAAACTGCCTACATAGGCGCTAGCACGTCCGCCCAAAGAGCGGATGAAACCATCAGCGTAGCCGACCGGAACAGTCGCAATTCGAGCGGATTCTTTAACGCGATGTGCGGCACCATAGCCAACGGTCATAGGGCTGTCAACGCGACGCACTTGCATTATTTTTGCTTTTAAATTAAGGACTTCGGACATGCAATTGGCTTGGGAAGGTATCGGATTGATCCCGAAAAGTGCAGCACCGGCACGGACCAAATCAAAGTGAAAGTCTGACCCCAAAAAGATCCCAGACGAATTAGCTAAGCTGGCTGCAACGCCATTCCGGAAGTTAGGTCGTAAAACTTCAAGCACATTACTGAACCGGGCAAGTTGAATCCGATTTAACGGGTGTGGAACCTCTTCAGCACACGCAAGGTGACTCATTAAAAGGGATAGCGACAGATACTTGTAGGGTCCACTAGCCAAAACCCCAACGTCTTGAGTCGAAATACCGAGCCGGTTCATGCCAGTATCAACGTGAAGCGCTGCGGATACACTAGTTTTGTTAGCAACTTGCCCCTTGTCGTACCAACGTTCAATTTGGCCCATAGTGTTTAACACTGGGCGCAGCCGATGAATGAAAAAATCTTCAAGCTCCTTGCCCACAAGCCCATTGAGCACATAAATCGTAGCGTCTTCAACCGCTGCGCGAAGTGCTATTCCCTCATCCAGAGTGGCGACGAAATAGGTCTTACAACCAGCCTGCGCAAGTGTTGGAGCAATTCGACTAACACCCAGACCATAAGCATCAGCCTTTACAACGGCGCCCAGTTCGGCGTCCGGATCCAATCTCGCGTTGAGTTGCCAATAATTACGCCTAATTGCAGCGAGATCGATAGTAAGCTCTGCCCCCGCCCGGTCCAGACCACTCATCAGTCCATTGAATCTGGCAAATGTGATGCAGCAGCGTAGGTGTGAAAGCGCGTAGTTTCTGGATTAAATCTCAGCCCGACTCGGCCGATCGGGCCGTGACGCTGCTTCGCTACAATCACATCGGCTAAGCCAGCAGCCTTCTCATAACGCTCCTGCCAACGACTATAGCGCTCGTTAAAACGATCTCCGCTTTCGTCTGCACGTTGTTGAGGTTCACTCCGCTCAAGATAGTATTCCTCACGATAAATAAACATGACTACATCACTATCTTGCTCGATGGTCCCAGATTCCCGCAAGTCAGAAAGCTGTGGGCGCTTGTCTTCACGCAGTTCGACTGCGCGACTCAACTGTGACAGCGCAAGAACAGGCAGATCAAGTTCCTTAGCCAGCGCCTTGAGACCTTGCGTGATCTGGGAAATTTCCTGGACCCTATTTTCCGCCTTGTTCTGCGGCCGTAAAAGCTGGAGGTAATCCACCACTACCAATGACAAACCCTGCGTGCGCTTTAATCGACGCGCGCGGGTACGAAGTTGCGGCACAGATAGCGCTGGAGTGTCATCAATAAAAAGAGGGACCCTACTCAGCTCCTGACCCGCACGCACCAGACCCACAAATTCATCGTCATCCTTGATTTTACCCCGGCGAATGTAATCGGATCGAATTCCTGATTCTTCTGCTAGGATTCGCATCGCTAACTGTTCAGAAGACATTTCTAACGAAAAAAATCCCACCACTGCGCCCGCCTTTGAGTCGGCAACACGAGTGCGTGCAGCATTGAATGCTACGTTGGTGGCCAACGCGGTTTTCCCCATCGACGGACGCCCGGCGAGCACTATTAAATCCGACTTGTGCAACCCGCCCAGCAAATTGTCGAGATCGACGAAATCTGTCGCGATCCCAGAAAGTTGACCATCACGTTTGTAGGCATGCTCAGCTACTTGAAGTGCGGCCTCAAGCGATTCACCAAAGGGTTGGAAACCACCCTCCGGCGCACCAGTCTCAGCCATCTGATAAAGATCCCCCTCTGCAGCCTCAATTTGATCAATCGCCGTATCATCTATTGCCGGATCGTAACCCCTTTCCATAACCGCCTCACCAAGGCGAATAAGATCACGGCGAAGGCTCAGATCGACAATCACCCGACCATAGTCCTCCGAATGGACGAGACTTACAGCGCTTGAGACCAAACGTTCCAAGTAGTCAGCGCCGCCAATGTCGACCAACGCCTTGTCAGAAGCAAAATAGGCCTTAAGCGTAACCGGAGTGGCCACCTGCCCGCGCTGAATAAGCGCGCGCGCCGCCTCGTAAAGGCGTCCGTGCACCGGCACATAGAAGTGATCCGGCTCTAGGAAGGTCGAAACTTTATCGTAAGCATCGTTGTCGATTAGGAGAGCGCCAAGCAGAGCCTGCTCAGCATCGATATTTTGCGGCAGGGTCCGATATTCGCCCTCCTGATTTTGCCGCTCTTTCTGATATGCGATCGTAGACGCAGCTGAATCCATAGGCTGAGCTTAACTGTAGTTTGAACGCTGGTGAAGGCCAAGCAGCTGTGGATATTGGAGAAACACGGGGATAAGTCGCTACTGTCCGTTATTAGCTTCTGGCTCAACCCTACGGCAGGTTCTCTAGAAACACCTACAGCCCCGGGTGTCGAGCCAAATCATCCAAAGCTTTTGGATAAGTCAGTACCTACATTCCGTTCTTCACGATGGTAATCGTTGATGTAGTCGCGGGTCAGTGGCACAGCATCTTGACTCTTAGCCAATTGAATCTGAAACACAACCAAACCCAAATATCTGAAACAGACCTCGCTAGCAGCCAAATAGTACTCCCACATCCGACAAAACCGCTCGTCATGTAAATTAACGGCACGATCCCAATTAGTCAGAAACTGAGCCCGCCAAGCCCGTAGTGTCTCAGCATAGTGCAAGCGCAGCACCTCGACATCCGTAATGTATAATCCAACGCTCTCAATGGCCGGAACTACCTCGGATAGCGCAGGTATATATCCACCTGGGAAAATATACTTCCGGATGAACGGATTGGTGACACCGGGCCCATCGGCGCGGCCGATTGTGTGTACTAGCGCGACACCATCAGGTTTCAGTCGGTCATGGACCGCTCTAAAATAGGCATCATAATACGGCACACCAACATGCTCAAACATACCTACTGAAACAATTCGGTCATACTCTCCATATTCCTGCCGATAGTCGCGAAGATGAAAGCGTACCTGTTCCCCAAGGCCTCGGTCCCGAGCCTGCCTCTCCGCAACCCTGTGCTGTTCGTCTGACAGAGTTAGACCCGTTACATCCACATGTTCGACTTCAGCGAGGTAGAAGGCCAAACCACCCCATCCCGAGCCAATGTCAAGCACCCTTTGCCCAGATTTAAGCAATAATTTGGCAGCAAGATGTTGTTTTTTGTGCAACTGGGACGTTTTTAGATCTTCTGTGGGGTCCATAAAATAGCTACACGAATACTGTCGGTCTGGATCAAGAAATAACTCGTACAACTCACCCGTGAGGTTGTAGTGATGTGCGGCATGCCGTCGAGCGAGCGCGACTGGGTTGTATTGCATAAACCTCCGCGAAAGATATCCGACGCGCTCCCTTAGTCGCATCAAGCGGGAGGGACCCGCGGCAGCTAGGTTTTGCCCCATGAATTCTAGGAAATCGTAGAGCGATCCAGATTCTATGGTCAGATCACCCTCCATATAGGCCTCAGGAATGGCCAGAGCAGGATTAACTGCGATTCGAAGGTTAGTCGCTCGCCGGTGTAGTTTGATGGTGACGCTCGGTTTCTGATCGGGCCCGTACGCGTGAGAACGGCCGGCTGAGTCGATAATAACCAGCCGACCCCTAACGATCATGTGACGCATCAGCGGCGAAAACAGCAATGCCCCTCCCTTCCCCAGGTACCACCCGATTATACGGGGGACGCGCGTTCTGAACTCAAACCTTCACAAAAAATCTTTGAGATCCTGGACATCTTAGGAATCTTCAGCAACAACATCAATTGGTGCGGATGACTCAATGGCTGACGCCTCATCCGCCAAAACTTTACCCGTACCAGCAACTGCTAACGCTTCTCCAGCCAGTAATTCATTTGCGGGGGCTTGCTCAAGGATTTCCTCAATGTCCGCTGTCTGTTTCATCCCATCCCCTGCTTCTGAGGTCACTTTCACACTCGCTGCTTGAAGTTTGGCCTCCTCCTCAGATCGTGCAACATTGACTGTGATTTCAACCGGCACCTCGGCGTGAAGTCGCACTTGCGCTTGATAGAGCCCCAGAGACTTAATTACAGTGTTGATTCTTACCTGACGGCGATCGATAGGATAGCCGGACACAGATACTGCTACCGCAATATCACGAGCACTTACTGAACCGTATAGCTGACCACTTTCGCCAGCCTGTCGAACCATCACCAACTCGAGGCCTGACATCTGCTCCGCCAAAGTAGCGGCGCCCTCGCGTTTGGATTGACTATCTTTCTCTATTTTCGCACGTTCCGTCTTAAAATACGCGTGTGCTTCCTCAGTAGCTCGGAGCGCCTTCTTTTGAGGCAACAAATAATTTCGAGCATAGCCATCCTTAACATGAACGACATCACCCAACTGACCAAGTTTTTCTATCCGCTCAAGCAGTATTATTTCCATCTATCTGACCTCTTAAACAATTAACCGGCACGTCACTAAATTGCACGGTGTCGCCGAAAATGCACCCACTGATCAGCCACACCGAGCCCCACAACCAATAAAATTGGCCACTGCAAAACAACTATCAAAAGATAAAACGCAACCAAAATCAAATTAGAGGATGCACTCCGACGGGACCATTGATGAACGACTCCAACTCCTTGAAAGAAATATGGCGTCATCAGAATCATTACCATCGAACCGCCCGCAAAAGCGAGCACACCTTCCCCCCAAAACGCCAACAAAGCCGACATACCCAACATATAACTAAGCCACGTTGGCAAGTTGATCTCTCCAAACGTGGGGCTAGGCCGCAGATTACGCCCAGAGCGAGACAGCAGCCATTGTGCCAACGCCCCGTTCAGCACTATCATGATAACCCAGGAAACACCCATGAGGCCCGGCACGATGAAAAGATAACTGCCCAGACTCTCAGATGTGCTCTGAGCAACTTCAGTACCCAAAACTGACAGCAACTCAGTTAGGGATCGTTCGATGACGCCGGCTAAACCACCATCTTGGTTAGAAAACCAGATCACCCCTAGCGCAAAAATCATCAACACATAAATAGTTGCTTCGGCGAGCAGTCGTCCTGGCGGATACCACTCCCGTTCGCGTCCTTTTACCGGCCGGTTAAGCAGGGCCCGACGTGTAACCAACAATGTGGGGCCGATATAACCAATAAAAAACACCAATCCTAGAGTTGCATCTGTGACCACAGCGATGACCAGAGCGACACCACTCGACACCAGTGCCGGCACAAATCCCAAGCTTAATCCAACCAAAAACAAAGGTAGTTGGGTTAGGTATTGGAGCAATATAAAAGCTGGCCCACCCATGACCGACAAATAAAGGCCACCTGTCAAAAGTCCTGCAACCGTCGCAATTGTGAGGACCAATTGTATTGGCATGTCAGTCCCCTACGTATTAGTAGCAGCAGTGGTGGTGGCCGCTACTTCAGAAGATATGGCACCAATGCAAGAAAGCGTGCGCGTTTGATCGCCCTCGAAAGTTGTCGCTGTTTCTTCGCCGACACGGCAGTGATACGGCTAGGCACAATCTTGCCTCGCTCGGAAATAAAGCGCTGAAGGAGCTTCACGTCTTTATAGTCAATCTTTGGTGCATTTGGTCCGGAAAATGGACACGATTTTTGGCGTCGAAAAAAAGGTCGACGGGGGAAAGAAGAAGCGCCCGCAGAGCCCGTCCCATTTCTCATTCGACGTTCTCCTGTGCCGTTTCAGCCAAAACTTTATCGGCTTTTGACTCATTCACAGTGGGTGCAACCGTTGGCTCATCGTCAGCGCCATCAGGCTTAACATTTTCAGCCAAAACTTTATCGGCTTTTGCCTCATCTACGGTGGATGCAGCCACCGGCCCATCGCCATCACGCTTAACATCCGACTTAACATTTTCAGCCAAAACTTTATCGGCTTTTACCTCATCTACGGTGGATGCAGCCACCGGCCCATCGCCATCACTCTTAACATCCGACTTAACATTTTCAGCCAAAACTTTATCGGCTTTTACCTTATCTACGGTGGATGCAGCCACTGGCCCACCGCCATCACGCTTAACATCCGAACCGCCATGTCGGCCGCCTGCGTCTCGTCGCGAGCGTTCCTCTCGCGCAGTACGACTTTGCATAATTATTGATGGGCTTTCGTCGAGAGATTCCATGCGTATGGTGAGATAGCGAAGAACATCCTCGTTGAGACGCATGTTGCGCTCCATTTCCGATACAGCATCGGATGGTGCATCTATATGGAGCATAGTGTAGTGACCCTTACGGTTCTTTTTTATGCGGTAGGCTAAAGTCCGCAATCCCCAATACTCACATCGCGCAACCGAACCGCCAGACTCGGTCACGATATCACTAAACCGTTCCGCCAATCCCTCCGCCTCCTGAGCCGGAATGTCTTGGCGAGCGATAAACACAGTTTCATAGAGCGGCATTCCCGGCTCCTTGAAGTCTTTTTGCTCTAATGTGGAACAACGGCCCACCCGGTTAAGTCACGCGTAACCGACTTACTGACGCGGGCCAGCTCGGACCACCGGGCCGGAGCGCAACCAACAGTGGCGGCGCACTATAGCGAAATCTCGGCTTGGTGCAAGCAAATGGAGCACAATCCGCTCTGCTACGCCAAGTCAGCGCTTGACACCTAAAACCACAAGGGGCAATCCCTCGATAACAAACGCCGGCAAAAGTTATCACATCGGACAAGGAGCAACACGAATGTCCCGTGCTTTGGTTTTCCCTGGTCAAGGATCACAACGGGTGGGTATGGGTAAAGAGATTTATGATGCATTTGTAAGTGCTAGACCAGTGTTTGAGGAGGTAGACGATACGCTTGGTCAGAATCTCAGTCGGACTATGTTTGAAGGGCCGGAGAGCGAACTGACCTTGACGGAGAATGCTCAGCCAGCCCTGATGACCGTGTCCATCGCCATAGTCCGAGTTATCGAGACGGAGGGATCACTGGCGCTATCCGATATTGCTACTTTCGTCGCCGGGCACTCTCTAGGCGAGTATTCTGCACTTGCTGCAGCTGGCGCAATCTCTCTTCCGGATACTGCTCAGCTACTTAAACGTCGCGGTGAAGCTATGCAAATGGCAGTGCCGGTCGGCGAAGGTCAGATGACAGCCATTCTTGGTCTCAGCCTCAATGAGGTTATCGAAATTGCAAAAACTGCCGGCACCGAAGGAATTTGTGAAATCGCCAATGACAACGCTCCCGGCCAGGTGGTGCTTAGCGGACATTCGGCCGCGATCGAGCGAGCAATGATATTGGCCAAAGAAAAAGGCGCGAGAGGCGCACTACCACTTGAAGTTAGTGCGCCGTTTCACTGCGCGCTCCTTCAACCTGCAGCGGAGACCATGGCAGAGGTTTTGGAGTCAATTACAATCGCGGCACCCCACCCGCCGTTAATCGCCAACGTAATAGCTGAATCGGTCAACGAACCGCACCAAATTCGAAAATTGCTCGTTGATCAAGTAACCAACCGGGTCAGGTGGCGCGAAACTGTACTTTGGATGAAAACGAATGGCGTGGATAATCTTTTAGAACTTGGTACCGGAAAGGTGTTGACAAATCTTGCCCGGAGAATTGATAGGACCGTTGCTGGCCATTCGATCGAAACACCAAATGATATCGACCGATTTCTCAACTCAATTTAATCTCGCTCGTCGGTTCCAGACACCGGAGGTCTCTTAAAATGTTTGATTTAGGCAACAAAAATGCGTTGATCACCGGGGCATCAGGTGGAATTGGAGGCTCTATTGCGCGTGCACTTCACCAGCACGGTGCAAACGTAACCCTCTCTGGGACTCGGAGGACAGCACTTGAAGAAATAGCCGCGGAACTCGGCGAACGTGCTTACGTAGTAGCATGTAACTTGGCCCATGGCGAAGGGCCAACCAACCTCATAGAAACCGCCCAAACCAAAATGGGCAGTGTAGACATCTTAGTGAATAACGCTGGCCTAACGCGAGATTGCTTGGCCCTTCGCATGAAAGACGATGATTGGCATGACGTGCTTGAACTGAACCTGACCTCCGCCTTCAAATTATCACGCGCAGCGTTACGTGGTATGCTTAAACGGCGTTGGGGTCGCATCATCAATATAAGCTCAATTGTCGCGTCAACGGGTAATCCAGGCCAAGCGAATTATGCTGCTGCTAAAGCCGGCCTGATTGGTCTGACCAAATCGCTTGCGGCGGAAACTGCGAGGCGGGGAATCACGGTCAACGCAGTAGCGCCCGGCATGATAAATACTCCTATGACCCAGGCTCTTACAGAAGCCCAACAAACAGCTCTGCAGGGTCAGATACCGACAGGCAGGCTCGGTGAACCGGAGGATATCGCAGCAGGAATAATATATCTCGCCTCCGATGAGGCAGCCTACGTAACCGGTCAAACCCTTCATATTAACGGTGGAATGGCTATGATCTAAGTACAATCAAAATCGCCAACTCAAGAGTTGCCCGGCTTGCTGGTCAAGCCGCAATAAGTGTGATACGAACCCCGCTAGTGGTGGTTTTTGCGGACCCAGCTTAGCCCCGTAAACTGGGGTCACGATTCCGGTTGCTGCTTCTCAATCGTAAATCAAAACCGCATTCTAAAAGGCGTTTAGTGCTAAAAGGGGTTTGTCCATGAGTGACGTCGCCGATCGGGTAAAAAAAATTGTCGCCGAACACTTAGGCGTCGACGAGCAAAAAGTTGTGGAAACAGCTAGTTTTATCGATGACCTTGGTGCTGACAGCTTAGATACAGTCGAATTAGTTATGGCTTTTGAAGAAGAATTCAGTTGTGAAATACCCGACGATGCAGCGGAAAAGATTGTTACCGTGAAAGACGCAATCGACTTCATCGGCACACAAAGCTAACTGTTTAACATCACCGGCGTGCTGGCGCCGGGGAAAAAGCAATGAGACGGGTTGTCATCACTGGAATGGGGCTCGTTACACCGCTGGGCTGTGGCGTCGCAGCTTGCTGGAATAAGCTCCTATCTGGCGAATCCGGAATTCGTACTATCGACCGATTTGAGACCTCAGACTTACCGGCACGAATTGCTGGTTTAGTGCCGAGAAGTGGCGTCGATAACGCTTTTGACCCTGACGACTGGCTTGAACCCAAAGAACAACGCCGAATGGACGAGTTTATCCATTTTGCCATTGCCGCCGCCACCGAAGCAGTGACCGATGCTGACTGGACACCGGCCGACAACGAGTCTCGCGAACGTACGGGCGTTATGGTGGGATCAGGCATAGGCGGACTTCGAACTATTGAAGAGGGAGCGCTCACTTTGGCCGAAAAAGGCCCCCGCCGGCTGAGCCCCTTTTTCATTCCTTCCTGTCTCATAAATCTTGGTTCGGGACAAATATCGATTCGGTTTGGTTTTAAAGGGCCTAACCACTCGGTGGTGACAGCTTGCTCAACCGGAGCACATGCTATTGGAGATGCTGCTCGCCTCATTATGCTCGATGATGCTGACGTAATGATTGCCGGGGGTGCTGAAAGCCCAGTCACTCGTCTCGGCGTCGCTGGTTTTGCCGCTGCCCGAGCACTGTCGACCCATTTTAATGACCAACCCGAACGTGCATCACGGCCTTGGGATAAAGATCGTGACGGATTTGTTATGGGCGAAGGCGCTGGCGTGGTTGTGCTTGAAGAGTATGAACATGCGCTTCAGCGTGAAGCACACATTTACGCTGAGGTAGTGGGTTATGGGCTATCGGGGGACGCCCACCACATCACCGCCCCAACACCAGACGGAGACGGTGGTTACCGTTCAATGAAAATAGCCTTACACAGAGCGGGGTTAGAAACCATCGACATAGACTATATAAATGCTCATGGCACCTCGACACCTCTTGGAGACGAAATTGAACATGGCGCCGTAAAACGCCTCTTCAAAGCCACTGCCCATAAAATTTCGATGTCTTCGACCAAGTCCTCCATCGGTCATTTGCTTGGCGCTGCGGGCGCTGTGGAAACAATCTTTTCAACTATGGCGATCGCAAATGACATCGTACCGCCTACACTAAACTTGGAGAAACCGTCTGACGGGTGCGATCTTGATTTAGTGCCGCTCAAAGCCAAACATCGAAATGTCCAGACGGCTATGTCAAACAGTTTTGGTTTCGGTGGCACCAATGCAACACTTATCATAAGGAAGTGCTCGACACTTGAAGATTCAAAACATTAAATCGAGCCTCTAGCGCGGCAAACGGAAAACCCTGTCAATATGATCAGACTCGCTTCCGGATTGCTCTCGTTTTCGCTGATCGTCGGGGCAGCCACAGCCGGCGGTGTATGGTGGCTAGAAAGTTGGCTTGACAGGCCCGGGCCTCTCTCGGAATCGATAACCACTATTTTAGAGCCTGGCACAGGAGTTCAATCGATCGCGAATCAACTCGCTGAAATCGAAGCGGTAGATAATGCGCGACTCTTTGTACTGGCAGTCACCATAAACAGCAACCGCAGATCTCTCAAAGCAGGTGAATACACCTTCCCCGTAAAAGCAAAACCTCGCACAATTCTTGAAATGCTGGCTTCTGGCCGTACTTTGGTACACAAACTGACAATACCCGAAGGCTTAACCAAATCTGAAGTTATCGACCTTATTCAGAGCGCTGTCGCACTAAATGGTATGGTTGAAACAGCACCCTTGGAGGGTTGGATACTGCCGGAGACTTATCATTTTTCGCGTGGTGAAACGCGTAACAACCTCATTGAGCGTATGGAGATAGCGATGCAAGATACGCTCAAAGAGTTATGGGCTCAGCGCCCGTCTGGCCTCCCTTATAGTGGGCCGGCTGAAGCCTTAGTAATGGCTTCAATCATCGAGAAGGAAACCGGCCGCGCCAGCGAACGGTCCCGTGTGGCTGCCGTATTCGTTAATCGCCTTCGACTCGACATGCCTTTACAATCGGACCCGACCGTCCTTTACAGTCTCACCAAAGGTGAAGGTGGCCTTGGACGCCCCCTGACCCGTGCCGATCTTCGAAATGCAAGCGCTTACAACACATATCTCCATACTGGGTTACCGCCAGGGGCAATCACCAATCCTGGGAGATCTGCGATCATTGCCGCACTCAATCCCGATGAAACCGACGAACTCTATTTCGTCGGAGATGGAGATGGAGGCCACAGTTTTGCGCGAACGCTAATTGAACATAACCGCAACGTTGCCCATTTCCGCCGTATGCGCTCAAAAGCCAGAGATTGTGGGGCATGCTAAATCACCATTCAGAAAAGAAGTGAAAGTTGTGGGTCCGAACATCAACCTTCGACGACGAGGTCTAATGTTGGTTCTATCTTCTCCATCAGGAGCAGGAAAAACTACAATCTCACGGCGCCTCCTAGAACATGATGAAAACTTGCGGATGTCCGTATCAGTTACAACCCGGCCCCCACGCCAAAATGAAGTTCCGGGTACAGACTACGAGTTCATTGATAACCAAACCTTCCAACAAATGCTCGATAAAGGTGAGCTCCTGGAGCACGCGACTGTGTTTGGTCACCTCTACGGAACACCCCGCAAAAGGGTGGAAACCTCGTTATCCCGAGGGTACGACATTTTATTCGACATCGATTGGCAAGGAGCGCAGCAGGTTACTGAAAGGGCACGCAACGATATCGTAAAGATTTTTATCCTTCCTCCGTCGACAAAAGAACTAGAGCGACGACTAAAAACTCGTGCCCAAGATAGCGACGATGTTGTTGCAACGAGAATGGAGAAAGCAGCCAGCGAAATAACACACTGGGCCGAATACGACTATGTGATTGTTAATGAAAACCTCGACAACACCGTGGACCAAGTGCTCAACATACTATCTTCCGAAAGACTCCGCCGCCATCGCGCAATTGAAGTGAGTGAATTCATAGAAAAATTAATTGGCGAACAGTCCTAATGCTAACGCCGTTTTGATTGACTCAGTCGGTTGCTCCTGACCCTATTCCAGCATCGAGTGCGCGAGATAGAGAACAAAATCCCGTCACCGAAATCTGCTCCGGACGAGCTGTCGGCGGAAGCCCCGCAACCTTAAGCAAAGTCAAACTGTCTGGGCATAATTTCTTTAAGCTGGTTCGCAACATTTTACGGCGCTGACCAAATGTAACTGCAGTAACCCGCTCCAAGCTGGGCATATGCGCAATGTCTAAAGGTCGGGGCCGCGGAACTAAGTCGACGATTGATGACACCACTTTTGGCCGGGGCGTAAACGCGCTAGCTGGCACGTCAAACAACACACGAACTTCGCACAGCCACTGAACGATCACGGACAACCTTCCATAATGTTTACTGCCTGGCCTAGCCACTATGCGTTCCGCTACTTCCTTCTGAAACATCAAGGTCAGACGTTGAAATGCGTTTATCGCCGGAAGACAGTTCAACAATAATTTCGTCGCGATGTTGTAAGGCAAATTGGCAACAACCTGGGCTGGCGGGTCAACCAAGGCTGCTACAGCAATTTCAAGGGCATCCCCCTCAATCAAACTCAGGCGATTGTTTGAAACTAGCACCAATTCACGCAGCGCGGCCAAAGCGCGAATATCGCGCTCGATGGCTATAACTCTGCGTGCCGAGCTCCCCAACAAGGCTCGTGTTAATCCACCCGGCCCGGCCCCAATTTCCACCACTGTGACGCCATCTAGTATGTTGGCTGCATCAACGATCCGCCTAATCAAATTGAGATCGAGCAGGAAATGTTGACCAAGTGACTTACGCGCGGTGAGTTCGTGACGAGCGATTACCTGCCGGAGTGGTGGTAGTGACCCGGACTCGACAGACATCGAACTAAACACGCAAATCGACGAAGGCGCTTCGGCGGAGGTCCCGCAACAAACGGCGCGCAAGAACTTCCAGCCGGGTAGCCTCCATACGTGCCCGGATCGTTCCGCGCCGATCGAGATTTTGCTCAGGATCATCGCGCTCGCAAACCATCAATAAATGCACGCCAAACTCTGTGCGCACGGGCGCGCTTGGAACACCAATCTCGAGGTTTAGCAAAGGCCCGCGGAAAACATCGGGAAGATCACCAAGCGAGACCCAACCTAAATCTCCAGAAGCATCAGATTTAAGCTCTTCGACTAACGAGGCCATATCTTCACATCCTCGGATGTTATCCCTGATTTCCTCCACAAACACAGACTGCCTCGCTACGGCATCATCCGCACCGCCAGTTAGATTCGGCAAGGTAACCTGTATCAGTCGAACTCTGACTCGACTTGGGTCAGAAGCCATGATTTCGCGTCGCTGGCGCAAGTGAATTATATGAACCCCATCGATGGTACGGACCGGATCAGAAACATCCCCGACTTCCATCCCTGCGACTACCAGCGCCAGCTCTGGTCGCAGTTGGCTTTCTCTCATCCAGCCCATATCACCGCCTGAACCACCTATGGCATTGTGACTAAATTGCGCTGCAATGCCGGCAAATTGCGCACCGGCACGAACCTGTCGCACCAATTGATGAGCTGTTGCCGTCACTTCTTCGGCCTTCGACGGCTCCCCAAAATACAGATCAATTTGCGAAACCAGGTATTCTGGCTTACCACGATTTATCTCGAGCCCAGCCAGTTCCTCCTCGACATCTTCTTCACTGACAAATACTTGAGGGCGTAGTCTACTTGCTACGAATTTGGCCCATAAAATCTGGGCTCTAATCTGGCGTTCGAAGAAGATGCGAGGAATACCCAAACTCGCCAACCAACCATCCAACTGACCGGGACGTAGCCCGTTTTGCTGCTCAACCATTCCGAAACCGCTAATTATTTCCTCGTCAGAAACTACAATGCCCTGACGTTCAGCTTCCTGAATTTGTAGTTGTTCCTCAATCAAATTTCGCAAAACTGGTTGGACCAATTGTTGACGAAGTTCCGGGGAGTCCTCGAGCCCAGTCGCAAGTCCCGCCATTTTGATACGCGCGAGCAAATCCAACATGGAAATAACATTGTCATTCACCACAGCGGCAATACGGACCAGTTCCTGGGGCGCAGCTGGACCGGACAGAAAAATTAAACTCAATAGTGCAAATAACAGCTGTTTCATGAATTGTACTATCCGAAGACAGGCCCCAAACTAAAGTAGACTGAACACGCGTGATCAAGAATAGAATTTTGTGCCAACTGCGGCAACAACGCCTCTCGTTTAACCAAGATTGCGAAGCGTTATCCTAACAATAAAATTCGTAGTCGGTTTCACATCCGCATTTTGGGTAAAATATCGATTCAAGTATGTCCTGATCAGCACGCATTCATCCTTGTAGATCAAACCCAATCCGCTGAACAAACTGCCGCCGTCCTCGGTCAAATCGCGTTGGTGCGTTAAGTGTAACTGCCAGTGTTTCCTCGGAAGAAGGTTCATCCCAAAATTTACTTGCTCCAGGGATGTTGGCACTCCTATGGTCGGCCCATCACTCAACTTGGTATATGTCAGAGATCCTGTTAACCATTGGGGACCGACCGCAGCACCAACAGATGACCGGCGAGTGGCAAAGTTAGTACGATCGAGCCGAAAACGATGGGATAAATTTAGATAATTAGTCGGCGAAATAATAATTCGGCCAACAAAATCTGAAAAATTCCGATCGAGACCAGTACCCACTTCAAACGTGTCGTCGGCCTGGGCCCGATAACTTTGACCGAAGAAAACCTCGTTTCGACCCGATTCACCATTACTGAATTCACCTCGAACTCCGTAATTTAGTCGCGCACCACCCTCGTAACGATCCAGTCCAGGAAAACGGTTTGAGCTAAACAAATTAACGTCGTCAAATTCGAATGCAAGGCTGTCCTCATTTGGGATTTTGCTCGGATTGCCACCGTTGGGGCCCCAGATTAACTGAGCAATAGGTTCCACGATCTGAGCCCCATTTGCAGTTTGGCGGCCAAACGGATAGCGCCAATCAAGGCGGAATTCGGGCACAACTCGACCAGTTAACCCACTTTGTGCAGTACTGTTAGTTACCGGGTCCAGCACGTTTGCAACATGATATAGATCGCCACGCAGTGATAGGGTTAGGTCATAGACCGCACCATTGGCCGAGGTAAAAGGTAATCGCCAACCCCCCTTAATAGATATGCGCTGACTTTCCGCACCGCTCGAACGACCTAGAACACGAACATCGGCATTCATCAACCAGTATTCGCCACGTCCATTTGGCTCGCTCCGGAACAAATAACGTCCCAATGGGGTCACATATGGTACCGAGTTTTCATCATTATCTAGATCAAGACTTTGAAATGATAATGCACGAAGGTCCGCAAAATTCCGGCCTTCCGCGCCTGTCAAATAAATTTGACTCGTCAAATGTGAATCACCTCGCCCGAATCCATACCGACCTAAATATGGATCCCTACTAAATCCATAACGCACCAAGTACGTTGCATCCGTTGCCCGATTGACATCAAACCCAGCCCTCCAAATCGGGTTCACTGCGAATTCGCCAGCTCCGAAGACGTGCCCCCGGGTCCGTTCAGTCTCTTGGGGATCTTCACTCTCTCGATCCGCTCGAGTAAGGCTGCCATTTATTTTATATTCCCCTCGTTTTCTAACTTCCCGGTACTCTCCGGTTAACACTACTCCTTGCTTAGTAGTGATGATTGGCGCAAAGGTGGCGTCTTTATTTGGGGCTATGTTGAAGAAAAATGGCTGTTCATACGTGAGCCCAAAGACAGAGTCGTTGCCGAGAGAGGGGGCAAGGAACCCTGTCTTACGACCCACCGATGGATCTGCGTGGCTGAAAAATGGCACATACGCCACCGGTACACCAAACACCTCAAGAAACGCATCTCTATAGAATATTCGTTTGAGCGATTTGTCATGGACGACACTTAACGATTTAATTTGCCATATCGGCTTGTCCATATTTCTGTTGGGGCAAAGTTTGCACGGACTATATACTGCCTTACGGACCTCAATCCGACCATCACTACTCATACGCCCACCAGTAGCTGCAGCGCGCGATCCATCCGAGAACAAGATCTGGATGCCCTTAATTATGCCGCTCTTTAGATCCCCCGCCAGTTCCATATAGTTCGAGAAAATCACATCATCATCGGCTGACAGCAACGCCACATTACCAGTAGCAATTACGACATCGTCACGACGATTGTACGATACGGTATCAGCTAGCAAAACACTTTCACCGTGGCTGATCTCAACATTCCCGCTCGCAATTACGACCCCAAAATCTTCATCATAGGTAACAAAATCTGCACTCATCAGCACGTTGTCTTCAAGCACTCTCGGGATCGTCGACTGCGCCCCAATCGAGCTGCTTCCAATGGTTATCGCGACCATGGCTATCGCGGTGATTCGGCAAGTGCACGCACAACCAAACCAAATTCCACAACTCATCTAACTATCTTCAATATGAAGCAACATTGCTCCACCTAACAACACCGCCATGACCCCAGGCGCCCAACCCGCAAGTGGTGCAGGAATATTTGCAGCAATTCCAAGTGCTAACACTACGTCTGAAAAGACATACACCAGGAGGCCCGCAACGATCCCAAGTGCAATCAGCCATCCCGCACCACTGTTACGCGCCGAAATCCGAAGCGTAAAAGCGGCACCGATCAAAACCATCCCCGATAATAACGCCGGCCCGGCAAACACCGAATGCCAATAGACGCGATGTTTCAGAGAGGAAAAGCCAGCGCGCTCCAGCAATGCCACAAAGTTAGGTATCTCCCAAAAAGATAAGGTTTCCGGTGAAGCAAAGTTCTCTTGTATTTGACTAATCGTAAGCTCTGTGGCAAATCGATGCTGCTCGTGCCGCTGCGCCATATGATCCGGACCAGTCGACAGTACATCTCGTAAAAGCCAGTATCCGGTTTTTAGTTGAGCGGTAGCAGCATCGAGTCGTTGAACAAATTCATCTTTCCCTTGGTATCGAAAGATAACAACCTCGTGCAGTGTCAATTCAGGCTCGGTAATCCGCTGCGCATGAATAACTGACTCGCCATAGTCATCAGCCTGACGCAGCCACAGACCGGAGCTAGAAACGGCAAGGCTTGACACACGTCCCTCAATATAACGAGCCTCAAGTTGCTCATAGCGCCATAATAATGAAGCAGCGAGCGGGTTAAACACAGTCGCCACAAATGCTCCGACTATCACGCTGAGCACTATGCCAGGAAACAAAATTTGCCAAACTGAAGTACCAGAAGCACGAGTAACGACCAGCTCGCTGGTGCGCGTCAACCTTGCCAAAACGAGCATGACACCGATCAAAAAAGCGTACGGAATCACTCGCTGAATCATGTAAGGGAGATGAAGGAGCGCCAACTGGAGCACGACAGCCATTGTCGCGGTGGGCTTGCTAGCTGCACGTCGGCTCAACTCGACGAAATCGAACATAAAAATGAGCGCACCCAGCGCGAACAAAGCAACACCTATACCAATCAGGAACTCACGCCCAATGTATATAGACAGAGTGGTAGATAGTCTCATTGCTCCTGAAACGCCAGTTAGAGACTTGAGCCAATTGATCGCATCGTCCGCCGCAACGGATCCAACGCAACCACGTACCAAGTTACGCCAACCATAAGCCCAAACAACAGGTAAATTAGTGGGATTAAATCCGGCACCCGCACTATCAAACCCGTCAGGCCAAATGTTAATGCTTGGACACTGACAGCAATAGCCACAGCAAACAGCAAACGCCAATTCGAACCGCGCCGATTATAATCGCCGGAGAATAACGCCCCCAATCCAATGAACACGAACAATACACTAACTAATGGCGTTATCAGTCGGCGATGACCCTCGGCTGCAAATTCTCGTCGATGGCGTTCCTCCACAACATCATGAGGCCATAACAAATCCGGAAGTAATCGCTCCTTTGCCTCTTTAAATCGGGTGGCATCAAGTCCTCCAACGTCACCAAAATCGAACGCATAGCGGTCAAAGTAAAGCAACGACAATTCGCCGTTCCCTACTTGTATTTCCTGACGATTCCCATTCAGTAGAACAAGACGTGGACCATCGTCTGTGTGCACCAATGTACCGCTTTCAGCCATAAGAGTGGATGGCTCAGTCGAATTACGTGCTTCGTGAACAAAAATACCTCGCAACTCGCCATCCTTACTGCGCTCACGAACATATATGGTCAAACCATCGATGGGTGTGTTGAATACCCCCTCCCTCAGCAAAAGAGATGCAAACGAATTCCGTACCTGGGATTGAATATTCTTAAACTCATGAAAACCCAGCGGCATGAAATAAAGGTTAATCGCGTAGCATAACAACATCACTACACCAGCTATACCAAGGGCAGGCAGTGCAAGCCGAGCGTTGGATAGACCGATCGCCTTAAGCACAATGATTTCTCGGTCCACTATCAGCTGATGATAGGTGTATAATACGGCGGCAAACAACGCGATCGGAAGGATTACCGAGAGCAACGAAGGCAAAAGCAACGCGGTCATGTACAAAAATAAACCGAAAGACAATCCTTTATTAATAATCAAATCAATAAAACGAAGTGACTGAGTGAGCCAGATAACACCTGTGAAGCTAAATGCTACGACTATGAGAGGCCCGATGAGCTGACCCATAATATAGAGAGAAAATCGACGCATTGGGCTCCTTTCGGGCAGTAAGACTTGCTCTGCGCAGGCGACGCCCCACCAGCGAACTTAAACAAATACTTCCCATGACTGCAACAGTTGCTAGAGTCGTAACAAATCGTGACAACACATCTTGCCTTCATAAGGGGCAACAAACCGACCTGGCCGACTCCGAAAAGACAACCGTGACAAAGAGGAAACTATGGATATTACTTTTGCCAAGCTCTCCCATCCCTCTGTAGGCGGACTCATCACGCTAGCCGCTGAAAACGCTGGTCTGACAGTAACGGCAGTTCAACTTGATCGAAAAATGCGGGGTGCCTTGAAGCGCGCGATGGAGGCGGAGAAATTTACTGGAAAAAATGGTCAACTACTGGTGATTCTAGCTCCTGCTGGGCTCCGCGCAGACCGAGTTATTTTGGTAGGTGTCGGCAAGGGAAAAGCCTTCGATTCCGGCACTGCTGAAAGATTAGGTGGGCATGTACTTGGTAAACTAAAATCGTTGGGCATGAGGCATGCCGCGTTGGCAGCGGACCCAATTTCTGGTTCCGCGCTCGAAGCATCAGATATCGCAGCCCATATGGCTTACGGTGCATCTTTGCGCGGCTATCAATTCGATCGGTATAAGACAAAGCGGCCGAAGGCCAGTACTGCCAGGCTCCGTAAACTGACCATTATGACCTCTAATCCATCAAAAGCCCGATCAACGTATAAACCCCTTGCAGGAATAGCTAACGGGGTCTTTTTAACCCGCAACCTAGTTTCAGAGCCTGCCAACATTCTGTTCCCAGCAGAACTCGCCGATCGCGCCAAAGCCCTACACGATGACAAAATCAAGGTAGAAGTATTGATGCCCACAAAAATGCGGGAACTTGGCATGGGTGCGCTCCTTGGTGTTGCCCAAGGCAGCGCACACGAACCGAGAATGGTAGTCATGCAATGGCAGGGCGCACCCAGTCATGCGGACCAAACACCGATCGCTTTTGTAGGCAAAGGCGTCACCTTCGACACTGGTGGAATTTCAATTAAACCATCCGCGGGTATGGAGGACATGAAATGGGATATGGGAGGCTCAGGCGTCGTAATCGGCTTGATGCGCGCCTTAGCTCAGCGCAAAGCCAGGACGAACGCAGTTGGTGTTGTTGGCTTGGTTGAGAACATGCCATCGGGAACGGCACAAAGGCCAGGAGACATAGTTACGTCCATGTCGGGGCAAACTATCGAGGTCTTGAATACTGATGCTGAGGGGCGCCTAGTGCTTGCCGATGCGCTTTGGTACACACAAGACAGGTTTAAGCCTCGCTTTATGGTTGACCTCGCGACGTTGACCGGCGCGATCATAGTGTCTCTAGGAAATAAGCGTGCCGGTCTTTTCTGTAATGACGAGGGCCTTACACAACAATTAATGGCGGCCGGTGAAATGGTAGGAGAAAAACTATGGCCTATGCCTATCGATGACACCTACGATGCAGACATCGACTGCGATATCGCAGACATGAAGAACATAGGTTCCGGTCGCGGGGCAGGCAGCGTTACCGCAGCTAAGTTCCTGCAAAGGTTCGTCAACAACCGTACGCCTTGGGCACATTTAGACATTGCTGGTGTAACTTGGTCGAAAAAGGAACAAATGCTCGTCCCGAAAGGTGGTACTGGATTCGGTGTGCGGCTTTTAGACCGCCTGGTAGCTGAAAACTACGAGACACAGTGATATCGGCTATTTGAATTGTGTCTGGCGCCACTGAAATTGCGTTCTATCATTTGGTGAAATGGCCGTTGGAGCATGCTCTTCCGAAGCTTCTGGAAAGGATTCTCAGCCAAGACTTCAAGGCGGTAGTGCGTGTGGCCAGTGATAGTCAACTATCTACACTAAATCAGGCCCTTTGGACCTATGACCCAGGCTCCTTCCTTCCTCATGGGGTTGCTGGCGATGGCAATGTCAAACAACAGCCTATTTATTTAACCACCGGCAGCGAAGTGCCAAATGACGCGACAGTTTTGATTCTGACTGGCGATCTGGATGCCCATGATATCAATCGCTTTGCACGCTGCGTTGACATATTTGATGGAACCGACGAAGCCCTCTCAAAGGCGCGCAAAAGGTGGGAGTCGCGCAGCACGGCCGGCTATTCCCAAACTTACTGGCAGCAAACATCCGACGGTCGTTGGGAAAAAATATCTAAATTTTGAGACCCTATAATCAGCCCGCACAAAGTCGCTGTCTCCCCCGTCCTTTAAGGCGGCAAAGCGCTAATACGTGTTGATTCATAAGGACCCACGAACTCAAGTCACCATGGTTCGTTTAATTTAAGACCATACAATCAATTTTTTGCTGCGTTGTTAGAGTTATCTGTCAACACTTAGCAAAAAATATCCCAATAAATTGAATTTTGGGTTGACGGCCGCAAGCATGGGGACCTAAATATTGTAGTGAACCAATCAATTTATACAATATATTGTATAGACGACAAGATTTTGTGATAAACGTAGGATCATATAACTGTACCAAAGTGCAGTAAGCAAGAAACTGAGGGATCGATGCGTATCTCACGCCATTACACAAAAAAAAATCAATCCCCTTATCAGGAGATCGCATTCCGCTCCGCGAGCAGCGAAATTCGTAATCCAGACGGCTCAGTCGTTTTCAGCGCTGAGGACATCGAAGTTCCTGATAACTGGTCCCAAGTAGCTCTTGACGTGTTGGCGCAAAAATATTTACGCAAAGCGGGAGTGCCTGCAGCAACACGGCCAATACCTGAGCAGGACCTGCCAGAATGGCTGACAGCACGCAAACCTGACCCTGAAAAGCTTGCACACGTTCCAAGGGAAAGCCGCACTTCCGGAGAGACAAAAGCAACTCAAGTGTTTGATCGTATGGCGGGCGCATGGACCTATTGGGGTTGGAAAGCTGGTTATTTTGACCAGGAAGAAGACGCTCAAACCTTCTGCGATGAACTTCGTTATATGCTTGCCAAGCAGATCGCCGCCCCTAACAGTCCACAATGGTTTAACACTGGGTTGCATTGGGCATATGGCATAGATGGCCCTCCTCAAGGCCATTTCTATGTCGACCACTCGACGGGCAAGGTCAATCAGTCAAATTCAGCATATGAACGCCCTCAACCGCACGCTTGCTTTATTCAGAGTGTCGACGACGACTTAGTAAACAACGGCGGCATAATGGATTTGTGGGTCCGTGAGGCCCGATTGTTTAAGTATGGCTCCGGTACGGGCTCTAACTTCTCTGAGATACGTGGCGAGGATGAACCCTTATCAGGCGGCGGACGGTCCTCCGGCTTGATGAGTTTTTTAAAAATAGGTGACCGAGCAGCAGGTGCAATCAAGTCAGGCGGCACAACACGACGTGCAGCTAAGATGGTAATTGTCGACATTGACCATCCCGATGTAGAAGATTTCATTCGTTGGAAGGTCGCTGAGGAACAAAAAGTCGCAGCCCTTGTAGCTGGATCGCGCCTAGCCGCTAAACACCTTAAAGAGGTAATGGCAGCTTGCCAAACAGGCGGTACAAGTCGTTTTGATTTATCAGACAATCCACAGCTGAAAAAAGCTTGTGCTGCGGCGCGGCACGCTGAGATCCCTGATAGTTACGTCCGCAGAACAATCGATCTTGCACGACAGGGCATAACAGAAATCGACTTCATTATTTACGACACTGATTGGGATTCGGAAGCCTACCGTACGGTGTCGGGACAAAACTCCAACAACTCTGTCCGAATCAATAACGATTTTATGGAGGCAGTAAATACTGAAAGACAATGGACATTGCGTCGTCGTACCGACGGCGAAGTGGCGCGGACTTTACCTGCCAAAGAGCTATGGAACCAGATGGCAATGGCAGCCTGGCAATCCGCCGACCCCGGCGTGCAGTTCGACACTACCATCAACGAATGGCACACCTGTCCAAACTCTGGTCGCATCAGAGCCTCCAACCCTTGCTCAGAATATATGTTTTTGGACGATACCGCCTGCAATTTAGCTTCGCTCAACTTACTTGCATTTGTGGACGAAGAAGGCCATTTCGATATTGCCTCGTATCAGCATGCAGTCCGACTCTGGACAATCGTGTTAGAAATTTCGGTATTGATGGCCCAGTTCCCTTCTAAGGAAATTGCCGAGCGATCGTTTCAGTATCGGACACTCGGCCTTGGCTACGCGAATTTGGGCGGCCTTTTGATGGCTGGTGGTATTCCATATGATAGCCCCCAAGGTCGGGCCTCAGCTGGTGCATTGACAGCAATCATGACCGGCACCTCCTACTATACATCTGCAGAAATGGCAGAAGAAATGGGTGCTTTCCCGGGTTTTGCGAATAATGCAGACGAAATGCACCGGGTAATGCGCAATCACCACCGTGCTGCCCATGGGTTGACTGACGGATACGAAAAACTATCAATCCTTCCAGTGCCGCTTGACTTAGATAACTGTCCAAATCCTGATTTAATCAAGGCGGCGCAATCAATTTGGAACGAAGCGATAGAACTTGGGAAAAAGCACGGGTTTAGGAATGCGCAAGCAACTGTGATAGCGCCCACAGGCACCATCGGCCTCATTATGGACTGCGACACGACTGGAATTGAGCCCGATTTTGCCCTAGTAAAGTTTAAAAAGCTGGCCGGCGGTGGCTACTTTAAAATCATAAATCAAATCGTACCTCGGGCGCTTCTGTCATTGGGATACGAGAAACAGCAGATTGAGGCTATCGTCAACTATACTGTTGGCTGGAGCACGCTCGCTGGAGCACCCAGTGTTAATCACCAAACTTTAAGAGAAAAAGGCTTTGACTCCAAAGCCATTGAACGTCTGGAAAATGCACTCGTTGACGCGTTCGATATTCGGTTTGTATTTAACAGATGGACCTTGGGTAAACCATTCTGTCTCGACCTCCTTGGCATCTCCGATGCTCAACTGGACGATCCTGATTTTGACATGCTTGCTTGGCTCGGATTTGACAGCGATCAAATTGAAGCGGCGAATCGTTACTGCTGCGGGGTAATGACGGTAGAAGGTGCTCCACATCTAAAAGACGAACATCTGCCGGTGTTCGACTGTGCTAACCCGTGCGGGCGTGTTGGGAAACGGGCACTGTCTTGGGAAAGTCATATTCACATGATGGCGTCGGCGCAAAGCTTTGTTTCTGGAGCAATTTCCAAAACCATCAACATGCCCCATCGAGCCACGGTAAATGACTGCGCTAACGCTTACTTTCTGTCGTGGAAACTTGGCGTAAAGGCCAACGCTCTCTATCGGGATGGTTCCAAGCTAAGTCAACCACTTAGCGTCCTAACTGAAGAGAAAACAAGTGCGGTCGTGGGTGAAGGCGTTGATTCTAGTCGTAACCATGGCGAGAAGGCTGTTCCAGAGCGCATCGTCAAACACGTGATTCAAGAAGGGCGTAGGGCACGCGACCGCCTTCCACATCGCCGCAAGGGTTATACGCAAAAGGCGATGGTGGGTGGACACAAGGTTTATTTGCGCACAGGAGAATACGAAAACGGGGAGATCGGAGAGATCTTCATTGACATGCACAAGGAAGGTGCAGCTTTTCGTAGTCTGATGAACAATTTTGCGATCGCTATCTCCATTGGTCTCCAGTACGGCGTGCCACTGGATGAATATGTCGATGCCTTCACCTTCACACGGTTCGAACCCAGCGGGATTGTTAGCGGGAATGACTCGATCCGCATGGCGACTTCCATTCTGGATTATGTATTTCGCGAGTTGGCGATATCATACCTGGACCGTGCTGACCTGGCACACATTGAGCCCGATGACCTCCTCCCGGATAGTGTGGGTCGCGGCACATCCTACAATAGAGTTGACCGGGAAAATACGGACTCAGCCGAGACAGAGCCCGCTGACCTTACCGCACTGGTAAGCCCTGGCTACGTCCGCGGACGCTTGCGGGTACTTGATGGTGGTATCACATCAGAAACTGAAACTTCAGTCGCCGAGGGTCAGTCAGAAGGCGAATTCAGCATGGCACTACCCGTGTCGGCGGGAGCCGGCCAGGGAGCAGTTTCTATCGGCCTCAAATTCACAAACGATGTTAACGGCCAAACGGCAAAGGTGAGAGAAGCCCGCATAAAGGGGTACGAAGGCGACCCCTGCTCAGAATGCGCCAACTTTACGCTGGTTCGCAACGGGACCTGCCTTAAATGCCACACTTGTGGCGCTACCAGTGGTTGTTCCTAACAGACCGAGGACATTAGGCAGCGGGAATCAGGAGTTGCGCGTTCGCTTTTGTGGGGCGAATTCTCGTAAGTCTGTCGGAACATAGTCTTAGTAGCCGCGTCACCTTTATTTAAGCTGCGATATGCCAGGCCGCTTTCAACATGTTAATAAGCCGATGGAATCGACATGTTTATCGTATACACTGGAAGGCACTCTTTTCTGTAAGTTGATCCACTTCTATTATCTGCCTACTTCTGTTTTTAGCCAACGCGGCAACTGTTTTTCTTGTGCCGTAAATTATTAATTCTTGAAACCTCTTTTAGTGCTCATGCATCCCTATCGAACACATACCTGCGGCGAGCTTCGCCGCAATCATATCGGTCAAGAAGTCAAACTGTCGGGCTGGGTCCATCGAAAACGTGATCACGGGAACTTATTGTTCGTCGATTTGCGCGACCAGTATGGAGTTACGCAATGTGTTATCGAGACTGATACACCGATTTTTCGTGAAGTTGAAGGGGTTCGACTAGAAAGCGTAATCACAGTCATTGGCAAAACCGTAGCCCGCCCTGCTGATACTGTGAATGTCAAACTTTCGACTGGTCAAATTGAGGTGGCAATTGTCTCGTTTGCGGTGGAATCACCGGCCGAGACACTCCCAATGCAGGTGGTAGGCAACCAACCGCCAGGTGAGGACATACGTCTACGGTACAGGTTCTTAGATCTTCGTCGCGAAAAAATGCAACACAACATACGGCTAAGAAGCGCAGTAATAACCAGTATCCGAAACCGCATGACGAAACAGGGGTTCATGGAATTTCAAACGCCTATCCTGACATCTTCGAGCCCGGAAGGCGCACGGGACTACCTGGTTCCAAGCCGGCTCCATCCGGGACAATTCTATGCGCTGCCCCAAGCACCCCAGCAATTCAAACAGCTAATCATGGTGTCCGGTTTTGACCGCTATTTCCAGATAGCGCCATGCTTCCGCGATGAGGACGCTCGGGCTGACCGCAGTCCAGGCGAGTTCTATCAGTTAGATATGGAGATGGCTTTCGTAACTCAGGAGGACGTTTTTAGTGCGATTGAGCCAGTATTGCATGGCATTTTTGAGGAATTTACTCAATGGACGGTAACGCCACCACCATTCCCACAAATTCCATTCCGAGAAGCGATGCTGCTTTATGGCACGGACAAACCAGACCTGCGCAATCCACTAAAAATTACTGATGTTACCGAATGTTTTACCATGGAAGGAGTGATATTTAACGCCTTCCGTAAAGCAATCAGCACCGGGGCAGTGGTACGAGCAATTCCAGGGCCAAACACTGCCAATCAACCGCGCAGTTTTTTTGACAAACTTAATGAATGGGCCCGTAACGAGGGCACACCCGGGCTTGGGTATATTACGTTTGATGATACCGGGAAAGGTAAGGGACCGATCGCAAAATTTATCCCGGAGACTGCACAAAATCAGATCAAAAAAAAGACCGGGGTTGGCGCTGGTGATTCAATATTTTTCGTTTGCGATCAACCTAAAGCCGCGGCCACTTTTGCGGGGTTAGTTCGGACACGACTCGGTACCGATCTTGAACTACTTGAAAAAAACTCTTACCGCTTATGTTGGACAGTCGATTTTCCAATGTATGAACGAAATGAAGAGACAGGAGAAATAGAATTTAGTCACAATCCGTTTTCCATGCCTCAAGGCGGATTGGAAGCACTGGAATCCACTGACCCAGTTGATTTGCTGGCTTACCAATACGACATTGTCTGCAATGGTGTAGAGTTGTCTTCTGGTGCGATACGTAATCACCGTGCGGATATTATGCTCAGAGCATTCTCTATTGCTGGGTACAATGCCGATGCGGTAGAAGCCAAATTTGGAGGGATGCTGCGCGCCTTCCGGTTCGGCGCACCACCTCATGGTGGTCTTGCACCAGGTATCGATCGAATCATTATGCTGATTGCTGACGAGCCCAATATCCGTGAGATTACTCTTTTCCCTATGAACCAACAGGCCCAGGATTTGATGATGGAGGCTCCAAACAAGGTGAGCGAACGACAACTCAAGGACCTTCATTTGCGCCTTGCGCTACCACCAAGGCCCAAGGAAAATTTGAAAACTAACAGATAAATTACGTCCCTAATATTCGGTTTCACACATCTTCACTTTACGACTTCTTCACCGCATTAAGCACTGCCTCTGCGTGACCCATGACTTTTACCTTTCGCCACATCTCTTTAATCATCCCATTTTCATCAATCAAGAAAGTGGACCGTTCGATCCCCATATATTTTCGCCCATACATACTTTTTTTTACCCAAACGCCATACGAGTCACACAGAGAACCGTCAATATCTGCCAAGAGACGTACTTTGAGCTTGTGTTTTTTAACAAATTTATCATGGGCCTCAATATCATCCTTTGATACGCCCAGGACTACCGCACCAGCCTTATTAAACTTTCCTAACAGATTGGTGAATTCAATAGCTTCCTTGGTACAACCGCTGGTGTCATCCTTAGGGTAAAAATACAATATCACCGTTTTACCGAGTAATGATTCCGAACTGATTTCAACTCCGCCATCAGCGGGCAATTTGAAAATTGGAGCCGTATCTCCAACTGTAAGTTCTTTAGCCATTTATTTTATCTCGTTTCTGTTATTACGGCGCGCGACGTCAATAGCAGCGGGCTCACCTACAATTACTGTAAAATACTTTACGACCAATTGCCCGACAGCAAACAGTTTTGCTCTGAGATCCGAAAAATCAACAGCCCCACTGGCACGAACCATCGCATCACTTAGGCAATCTAACGCCTTCTCCTCCTTAAATTGCCCAGACAAACTGATGCGCATAATTGATTCTAAATCCATTAAAATCGAAGATTTCGCTATCTGCCAACACCAAACTCGGCACATCATCGACGAAGCAATCGACCCAGAAAGATGGTTCCCGAATTGCGTAACTCATTAAATTAAGGAGAGTTGCCAAGCGTCCCTCTTCCGACCCCATGATATTACGGGCCTACAAATCACCGGTTTCGTTACCCCATTTGTGTATAACCTCTGCTGTAACGATTCTACCAACTTGAAGAGGTAAATGTTTCAGCTTTAAAATTAAAGCTGGGTGAAGTATTGCGTTCGTGGGCTACTTAGCGGCATAGTCCAGGCGTGCAAGGTTCAGCTTCGGCGCACAGCATGCATATGCCCTCTTGATTCGTCCAATTGCCAAAACACTTCTTCACACAATTGCCGCCACTATTGCCTGTGCGGCGGTTTTTCTTGCCATCATTTTATGGAGATTATCCACTGGACCAATCTCCCTTGCCTTTCTGGCTCCGTATGTCGAACAGGCATTAAATTTTGAAGGCGCCTCGTACCGGGTGAATTTTAAGGATCTCCGCCTAATCTGGGCTGGCTGGGAACGGACATTAGATGTTCGTGCAAGTGATGTTCAGTGTTTTAGTACGGACGGTGCCTTACTTGCCACCTTTCCCGAGACGGCTGTTGAGTTCAGCATTGCAGCGATGCTACGCGGAATCATAGCGCCAACTAAGTTAGAATTGTTCAGGCCAGATCTCCATTTCAACCGTGATGCCAATGGCGTATTGGACCTCGATATCAACGAGGCGTCCCGCAGAAACTCTAGGATAACTTTTGCCGATGCGATCGGACGTGCTCTGAGAGTCCAGCGCATTGATAATCATCTCAGTTACCTACAGTCGGTCAGAATCCTAGACGGTAGCCTTACAATCTACGACCCCGATCTTAAGCCAAGATGGGCCGCGACAAGAGCAAATGTGATTATCGAGCGATCAAGCAACGGGCTTCGCGCAGAGCTTGAGCTAAAAATGGATTTAGACGGGTCATTTGTCGACTTAGAAATTGAGGCACAGTTAAGTAGAGAGAACGGCTTGATAAATGCGGATATCAGTTTCTCGCCGGTAGAGCCAAAACGATTATCGCGGATCACTTCTATACTGAGTCCTCTGGAAGGAATTAACGTAGCCTTGAATGGACGGGCAACCATTGTCGCCGACCTGAATTTAGATGTCCAAGAGGCCACGTTTAAATTCACTGGAGGTCCAGGAAACCTCTCCATACAAGATATATTCCCTGGGAACGCAACTTTGAATATCACCAGTTTGCGTGTAGAGGGAATTTTAGAGCCCGGTATTCAAAAACTTACTCTTGAGGAAGTTTTCGTCAATTCCGAGAACACTACGATAAACGCTAATGGTTCAATCCAAGGCGAGTGGTCACGACCCACAATTGAAGCCGATATAGTGGTAGAAAATTTACCATTGTCCCGTATCGATGAGTTCTGGCCCCAAACTCTTGCGCAAGGCGCTCGTCAATGGATTACAGGTAGAATTTTGCACGGCACCGTGCAGCGGCTAGATGCACATCTCAATCTAAAACCGGGTGACTGGAAGAATGACATCGCTGACCGCGAAACCATTTATGGACAATTTACTGTTGTTGAAGGCACCGTCAATTATTTTCCTGGTCTACCTGTCGCAGAGAAATTAGCCTTGACTGGCTGGTACGATGGCATTGATCTTCATTTAGATATCAGTGATGGCCTTCTTGCGAATCAAAACCTAAGAGATGTCACGGTCAGCCTCTCCGACATCAATGGGCAAGATGAGCATGGCATGATCCAAATCAAAACTGACGGACCACTTGATGACCTGATTCGCGCACTCGAAACGCCCACACTAAAAAATTTACAGATGCTCCCAATAGATTCAACGTTGCTCAAAGGAACTATTGAAACTGACCTTGAGGTTAAGTTTCCCTTACTCAAAGACCTTGAAGTCGAAGATCTCCAAGTTTCTGGCACTGTTAATTTGAATAACGTCGGTATCCGAGAATTCACCCTGTCCCCGCTGTTACCCAAAACTGATATCAAAGATCTCCACGGCGAAATCATCATCAACCTGGATGGATTTTACCTTAGTGGCGTAGCAATTGCAGACAGCATGTCCTTCCAATTCTCATGGCAGGAAAACTTTAACCCTATGCAAGCCAAATTTGCCAGCCGTATCGACTTGCATGCACGCCTCGGAGAGGTTGAGCGAAAACTCTGGAAAATTAACAATGATCGTTTGCGGGGTTTCATTGAAGCTGATGTGACATTAATTACTGACGCCGCGGGCGTTACGGATGGGAAAATTTTTATAGATGCGGCAGACGCCCGTTTACAACTGCCATCTCTGGGGTGGCATAAAGTGCCTGGAGACCCCGCAAAAGCAGAAATTGCTTTGAGACTAAACAATGGGATTCCCGTTGGAGACCCACCGTTTGAATTCAATGCTGGGAATTTTCGTGCAAGTGGTCACGTGGAACTCAGCAATCAGCACACTATAGAAACGTTGGTCTTTAAATTACTGGAGATTGGTGAAACACGGCTCGCTGGACGTGTAGACTTAAGGGACCATGAGAAATACGAAATCGATATAAAAGCCGAGCGTCTCGACATCCGTCCATTCAGAAAAGCCTACCAAATCGATAACGTGAAGCGAATGTCTTTGTCAGGTACGGCGAATGAAATCATTGTAGATGATGGGATCGTTTTATCTGAGGTTGAGGGTCACATGACACTCCTCTCTGATGGGGATGTTGTGTTGGAAATTATGGCAAGTGGCCTTGATTTACGAGATTATTTTGCAAACAAGGGTAATAAGGACACAACTGCCGAGGATAAGAAGCCTAATCTTCCACGAGCGAGCCTTTCTGGAACCATAAAACGGGTATTAATTGATGACAAAGTTTACCTCTCGGATCTGCGTGGAGAAGCTCGTTATGACGGAGAAAAAATTAGCGCTGCACAGTTAGAGGCCTCAGTCGGAGAATCGGGGAACATCGAAATTCGTATAAGCGAAGCTACCAAAAGTCGCGACATATTAATTACAGCAGAAAATGCGGGCGCATTACTTCGCGCGCTCGATATAACCAACGATGTTGTTGGCGGCACCCTCAATTTAAAAGGGACCTTCCGAGATGATGAAGAAGATAGGCCGCTTTCCGGAGACCTCATGATTAATGAATTTCATGTCGTAAACGCTCCCCCACTAGCCAAGCTTTTGACCATAGCCACCTTGACTGGCGCCCTGGAACTACTTAGCGGACAAGGGCTTCCATTTAATCAATTACACGCACCGTTTGTTTACCAAAATGAAAAAATTTCCCTCAACAAAGCTCGTGCGAGCGGCTTATCGCTTGGCCTGACAATCGATGGCGTAATTGAACTAAACGATTACGAAGTCGACCTTAGCGGCACAATTATCCCAGCTTACATTATCAACAGTATAGTTGGTCATGTTCCGGTAATCGGAGACATTCTTACTGGGGGCGACGGGCAAGGTGTGTTCGCCATAGCATATCGTGCCCGTGGCCCACTTAGCGACACGACAATTACCGTCAATCCACTTACCGCCCTTGCACCAGGAATATTGCGAGATTTGTTTAAATTATTTGACCGCCAGCCGGCAAACTTAGAGGAAAATGACTAGACACCTGGTGGGATCCCTACGGGAACGTTAGTTTTAAGCCCGTATCAACAAATAAGACGTACATGTATGCATGAAAAGCACATAGCGGCTCACACAGATTTCACGTGCGCCGAAATTAAAGGCGTGGGGAAGGGAAAAATTATAAAGGCCCTCAGGGGATTCACTTAGGTTGGCCGTAATACCGCGTGCCGCTTTTTGCCAGCTGAAAGCTTAACAACGCCATTCTCGTCGAGATCATCTGTCGTGACGCGGCGATTTTCTAAGGTAACCGAGACATCATTAATCCGAGCCCCTCCACCGCGTATGAGACGACGGACTTCTCCATTCGACTTTGCTAAACCAACAAGCTGAAATACTTCGGCCACACCAATTCCATCGGACAAGGCCTCTCTGGGGAAATCAACCGTGGGCAAATCACTACCTAACCCGCCGCACTCGAATGTCTCGCGGGCAGTCCGGGATGCAGATCGCGCAGCATCGGTCCCACGGCAAAGTGTGGTCGCCTGATCGGCAAGCAATATCTTGGCATCGTTTATTTCGGCTCCCTGCAAATTTGCAAGGTGCATGATTTCGTTTAACGGTAATTCTGTAAATAGGCGCAAAAACTTACCTACATCTGCATCATCCACGTTCCGCCAATATTGCCAATAATCATAACTCGAAAGCCTTTCCTCGTTTAGCCATATAGCGCCCAATGCTGTTTTCCCCATTTTCTGGCCCGACGCCATCTCAAGCAATGGCGAAGTTAAGCCAAATAGGCTCTTGTTTGCGACGCGGCGACCTAGATCTACCCCATTAACGATATTTCCCCATTGATCAGATCCACCTAGTTGCAAAACACAGTTATGTCTCCTAGCGACCTCCAGGAAATCGTACGCCTGGAGCACCATATAATTGAATTCAAGGAAACTTAATGGCTGTTCGCGTTCAAGTCGAAGTTTCACAGAATCAAAACTAAGCATCCGGTTAACCGAGAAGTGTCGGCCATAATCGCGCAAAAAATCAACGTAATTAAGATTATCCAACCACTCGGAATTATTTACCAATAGTGCATCAGTCGGACCTTCTCCGAACGTCAAAAATCGCTCAAAGACCTGCTGGATACCAGCCATGTTACATTCTATTTGTTCATCGGTGAGTAACTTCCGCGCACTAACCTTTCCGGAAGGATCCCCTACCCTGGTAGTGCCGCCACCAAGCAATACAATCGGCTTATGCCCAGTTTGTTGCAGATGACGAAGCAACATAATTGGCACCAAGCTTCCCACATGCAAGCTATCTGCAGTGCAGTCAAAGCCAATATAACCGACAATGCGCTGCACAGTCGCAAGTGAATCCAGGCCCTCAAGGTCGGTACACTGGTGCAAATAGCCGCGCGCTGTGATAGTGCGCAGAAACTCTGATTTAGGGTCAGTCATTAATGATGACATTTATTAAGTTAACAAACAGGGATAGCCTCAAGCCTCTTAGCATACGTATACAAATGACGCTATCTGAGTTCATGGAGAAATCGTGAAGGGGAATAGTAAATTCGAGCCTTTATGCGCACTTGGCCTCATGAGTGGCACCTCTTTGGACGGGATTGATATTGCGCTTCTGGTCACCAATGGCGAGGCAGTGTTAAAATTTGGACCAACTGGCACCATGCTGTACAGCAGAAACCTTCGCGAAAAAATTCGTTCCACGCTAGGTGGCATAGGTGACGTTGCTGGTGCAGAAGAGCAGGTGACGGAGGCCCATATTTCTGCAGTAAGAGATTTTTTAAACCAACACAATATAAATTCAACTGAGATTGACCTCATCGGTTTTCACGGACATACCATACTGCATACTCCGTTATACGGGAAAACCTGGCAGATAGGTGATGGGAAACGCCTGGCAAAGGAACTCTTGATCGATGTAATTGCCGACTTTCGGGATGCTGACATTGCTGGCGGGGGTGAGGGGGCACCCTTGGCACCGGTCTTTCATAAGGCACTAGCGCAAAACTTAGATACACCCTTGTGCATCCTAAATATTGGCGGCGTGGCCAACTTAACGTGGATAAGTAGAGAAGCGATGGTTGCTTTTGACACTGGCCCTGGCAACGCCCTAATAGATGATTGGATGCTCCAACACACGGGTCGGACCATGGACGTTAACGGTACATTAGCAGCCACGGGCGAAATCGATCAGACAGCGCTTAAAGAACTTCTCACTGATCCTTATTTTGGGCGCCCCGCCCCCAAGTCGCTCGACCGGAATCATTTCTCTGAAAATGCGACAAGCGTGTTAGCAAAGACAAATCCTGCAGACGACGTTGCTACCTTGACCGCATTCACCGCGCAAGCCGTTCTCCTCGGGTTGCGAAATCTTCCGCAGCCTCCACTCCAGTTCCTAGTATGCGGAGGCGGCAGGAAAAACAAAACGCTGATGAAACATTTACAAACAGAGTTGAAGACACCTGTAAATTCGGTTGAGTCTGTTGGTTGGTGCGGCGACGCGATGGAAGCGCAATTGTTTGCGTTCCTATCAGTGCGAAGCCGATATGGTCTTCCTATCAGCTTTCCCACTACCACCGGTGTTACTACACCTACCACAGGCGGGAGATTGTTTCGCGCGGTGCACGGAAAATATAAGACTCCGGTGCGACGCAAGTAGATGCGACTAACTTGGTGCTTCTGCTTACCTCTGCATCAGACCCCTATATCGAATCTAAAGTAATAAACGAAGGTACCACTAAACAAACCTTTTCTAGTTTTTCCCCAGTTCCTTCATACGCTTGGTGACGTATTTTTTGGATCGATCGGTTATCCGCTCGAGATAATTAGAAAAAAAATGATCGGCGCCACGCATTTTTACGTAATCGATATCAACGTAGCGTTGGCTCGACAATTTCTCAGCCAATTTGGCTACATCTGGTTCCGGCACAATTTCATCTGCAGTACCCTGGATTACCATGCCAGAAACAGGACAGGGAGCCAAAAATGAAAAGTCAAATATATTCGCTGGCGGCGCAATATTAACAAACCCTGTAATTTCCGGTCTGCGCATTAAAAGTTGGAATGAAATCCAAGCACCAAACGAGAATCCACTAATCCAACACGCTCGGGCATCGGCATTAAAGCTCTGCATCCAATCAAGCGCCGAGGCCGCATCACTCAGTTCTCCCGTTCCAAAATCATATTCGCCCTGGCTACGCCCCACGCCCCTAAAATTGAATCGAAGCGTGGAAAACCCCATCGATGTAAAAGTGTGAAAGACACTGTACACAACTTTATTGTTCATGTTCCCACCGTGCTGCGGATGTGGATGCAGCACGAGTGCAACCGGCGGATTTTCGCCACTCCCATGTTGGTAACGGCCCTCCAGTCGACCCTCCGGACCGTTAAAAATGACTTCAGGCACTCTGCCATCTCCTCCCTTGACTTTCCGGGGCAACTTCCCAAGGCTTCCAAATTCAATGCCTGACGAGGCAATAATGAAAGAAAATCAAATCACAAATTCTTGACTGAATTAGTCAAGGATTTTATATCCAGGATTCAAACTATAGGAAATTAAACGGGGCAAGCGCAGCCTGGACCGGATGCCGCCCTTGAGCATATCACAACGGTTACGATGATTTTCAAGACTTTAACCAGCCAAATTTCGGTGATTTTGGAGCATGACCCAGCTGCACGTTCCCGTTTAGAGGTCATATTCTGCTATCCAGGATTCCACGCGATGATTTTCTATTGTTTAAGTAGTTTTGCTTGGCGGCACGGTTTGAAATTTCTGGCAAGATTCGTTTCCCATATCGGCCGGGTTGCAACAGGAATTGAAATCCATCCAAAAGCCGAAATCGGACAGCGTTTGTTTATTGATCATGGCATGGGTGTGGTGATCGGCGCCACAACTAAGATAGGCGATGACGTAACACTTTATCAAGGAGTGACATTGGGCGGAACTTCCCTTGAACGCGGGATCAAACGCCATCCGACTCTGGAGGATGGAGTCATCGTAGGCGCGGGGGCGAAGATATTAGGTCCTGTAATAGTAGGTGCAAACGCCCGTATCGGTTCAAATGCAGTAGTTGTGAAGGATGTCGCACCAAGTACAACGATGGTTGGAGTGCCAGCTAAGGAGATTGGCAATGATAGGAAAACCAAAGATCATAACTTCATGGCCTATGGCACACCCAACAATCTGACCGACCCAGTAGCCCGAGCGCTCGATGAACTACTCGACGAAGTTAGTAAATTACGAGCACGAATCAAAACTCTTGAGACTTCGCAAAGTTCGGAAAACAGAAGCGGTGTTTCGGAGTCAGAATCTCCGCTTGACAATAATAGCACTCAAGATCCAACACCGCCCAACACTCGGCAAAGTAGCTAAACCAAAAATTTAGCTTGAAAACAAAATGGAATCCAACGGAAACACATTAAATTGACTAAGGTGAACGATCAAACAAGCTATCTAGACTACAACGCGAGCGCACCGCTTCGACCTGCAGTGGCAGAGGCAATGAAGAATACGATGTTGTTGGCAGGCAATCCCTCCTCGGTCCACACCTATGGCCGTTTTGCTCGCAAGCAAATAGACGACGCACGTGATCTGGTCGCGACTACAGTTGGAGCAGATCCGACCAAGTTAGTGTTTACTAGCGGAGGGACCGAAGCCAACAATTTGGCACTTGCCGGAGCTGGTCGCACAATTCGGTTGGTGTCTGGCATCGAACATGATTCCGTACTTGCGGCAGCGCCTGAAGCGGTACACATTCCGGTCGATCAAGCTGGCGTCGTGAATACGGCCGCGCTAGATGAACTTCTGGCCAAACAAAACGAACCGGCTCTAGTTTCAGTCATGATGGCTAACAATGAAACTGGCGTCATTCAGCCGCTAACTGAAGTCATATCAATCGCTCATAACCACAACGCGTTGGTTCATTGCGACGCGGTTCAAGCGCTTGGTAAGTTAGCGATCGACATGGCTTCACTCGAGATTGATTTAATGACCTTATCCGCGCACAAAATCGGGGGTCCCAAAGGAATTGGCGCGTTAGCCCTACGCTCCAACGTTGAGATTGAGGCACAACTAGTGGGAGGAGGACAGGAAGGCCGACGGCGAGCTGGAACCGAGAATGTCGCTGCGGCTGTTGGTTTTGCCGAGGCATGCGTCGAGATAAAGAAGAATGAAAATGAAATCGATCGAATGTTGCACCTCCGAAACCGATTCGAGGAACTGCTACGCAATCAGGCCTCAAACATCGAGATATTTGGTCACGAAAGCCCACGTTTGGTTAATACATGTTGCTTGCGTTTACCTGGTAGGACTTCCGAGACCCAAGTAATTGCCCTTGATTTGGCTGGGATCGCAGTGAGTGCGGGCGCGGCATGTAGTTCGGGGAAAGTTACAAGTAGTCATGTATTGACGGCTATGGGCGTTAGCCCAAGTGCCGCCAATGAATCAATTCGTGTCAGTCTGGGTTGGGCGACCACGGAGAATGAAATCGAACACGCTGCGGACGCATGGCTTGAACTATATAATCAGACCGAAGACAGACCTCGCAGAACCACTGAGTAAGGCACAAGGAAACAAAGGCATCCATGACCAGCACTGACGACTTGAAGCTGCCTATCTACTTGGATTATCAATCAACCACGCCAACAGACCCCCGCGTGCTAAAAGCAATGCTGCCTTATTTTTTTGACAAACCCGGGAATCCCCATTCCCAAACACACAGTTACGGGCGCGAAGCTCAAGATGCTGTTGAAGCTGCCCGCGCACAAATCGCAGCCATAATTGGGTCCGATGCACGCGAGGTTATCTTTACCTCGGGCGCGACTGAATCTAACAATCTAGCCCTGAAGGGTGCAGCCCAATTTTACGGCAACGAGAAACGTCGGATTATCACTACTACTACGGAGCATAAGTGTGTCATTGAGTCCTGTCGGAACCTGGGCTCAAACGGCTATGACATAGTTTTTCTTCCTGTGGAGAAAAGTGGCCTAATTGACCTCAATCGGCTCGCCGCTGAAATCACAAATGATACCCTGTTGGTCTCAGTAATGGCAGCGCATAATGAGATCGGTGTCATACAGCAGATTGCTAGTATTGGTGACTTATGCCGCAGGAACGGTGTTCTATTCCACACCGACTCCGCGCAGGCTGTGGGAAAAATTCCTATCAATGTCAATACCATGAACATCGACTTGATGAGCATCTCTGGCCATAAGATGTACGGCCCCAAAGGAATCGGTGCTTTGTACGTTCGACATCGTCCTCGGGTGCGCCTTAACGCTCAGATTGACGGAGGTGGCCAAGAACGCAGCCTACGCTCAGGCACATTGCCAACCCCACTTTGCGTTGGTCTGGGCGCCGCCTGCCAAATTGCTAGCGATGAATTGGTCCAAGAGGCGCAACGCATCGGCGATTTACGCGACTGCCTATACGAAGGCATTGCAGAGCGCTTGCCTGATGTAACAGTGAATGGCGACCTCAATCATCGTCTGCCCGGAAACCTCAATTTAAGCTTTGCAGACTTGGACTGTGAAACAATAATGTCGGCCCTTCCAGATATCGCGATCTCCTCTGGTTCCGCATGCACGTCGAACTCAATCGAACCATCTTACGTAATCCGGGCTTTGGGGTTAAGTGAGGAAATAGCCCGCAGTTCATTCAGATTCGGGATAGGCCGGTTCACCACTAAAGCGGAAATCGATTACGTAATCGAACGCCTCACTGATGAAGTTGTGTCGCTAAGGGCCCGCGGAACAACCCATCGCACAGTTGCACGTTAAGTATGCTTCGTTCCTTGCCGATAGGGCCACCCAACATACAACCAACACGCTGGCTCAGGTTAAAACTAAATGTAGGCAGTGCCGTGGTAATAGGAAAGCCATGCCGAAGGTGACATTTATCAACGCGGATGGAACAAGGGTTCGAGTCGAAGCCCCAATGGGTGAAACCGTTCTCGAACTTGCCCACGAGCATGGAATCAACCTCGAAGGCGCTTGCGAAGGTTCGATGGCATGTTCTACTTGCCACGTGATAGTAGAAAACGGGTTTTACGAATCCCTAGAACCACCGTCAGAAGATGAGGAAGACATGCTCGACCTCGCCTTTGGTCTTACTCTGACATCACGTTTAGGTTGCCAAATTACTGTAACTGAAGATCTCGATGGCTTGGTACTCCGTGTGCCCACGGGCAGCCGAAACGTGCTTTTGGGTTGAGAAAATCCCTCTAATTAATCCAAATTGAAAAAATTATGTAAGACAAACACCGCTAATAATAGACTGTCCGTTGACTGTTTCTTAGCACAATCAACATGAAAAAATATGGCGCAATAAATGGGGGCTGTATAGTCAATTCATGAATTCGAATGAAAACTCACTGTTTGGGAGACTGCGGACCACAGCGGGGGGGAATTGGACAGACTTCTCATGCCATCCGTTCGTGCGTGGCCTAGGCGACGGAACCTTGCCCAAATCGTGTTTCCGTTATTACCTTGTGCAAGATTATTTGTTTCTTTTTCAATTCGCGCGCGCGTACGCGCTGGCAGCATACAAAGCCGAAAATCTCGATGAACTGCGTCATGCCACAACCACTATCAGTAATATCGTCGATGTGGAAATGGCACTCCATATAAAATATTGCGCGAGATGGGGTATTACAAAAGATGCCATTTCTACCCAGCAGGAGGACCTAGCGACTACGGCATATACCCGGTTTGTGCTTGATTGCGGACATAGAGGGGATTTACTCGACCTTGCGACAGCCCTCACCCCTTGTGTCGCAGGATACGCAGAGATTGGTCACACTTTAGCCTGTGATTCAGCAACTATCCACGAAGGGAACCCCTACCTTAGCTGGATTGAAATGTACGCCAGTGACGAATATCAAAAGGTGTCCGGAGACTCCTTAGCTCAGCTTGAAAGATTAGCCCAGCAACGGGGTGGTGAAGCCCGATTCGAAACGCTGTCCGAACTCTTCAACCAAGCAACACGACTCGAAACTGCGTTTTGGGACATGGGCTGGAACCAACAGAGTCTTTAAATATCAGTTCCTTTTCCTGCGGTCTTGCGGTTAACTTTTTGACACCTATTGCTGATAGACAAGGACACAAGCGGCTGCCACACTAGACCCCCGATTTTCTAACGGGAATTTGTTACACGACAAACCGTCTTTGATGTAAGGCGCCAGTGGTCAAACATGACTACATTGTTGGACGCACTATAAGAGTTCGACTGAGGGGAATTCAGTGAGCGTATACCTATATCTGCAGTGATTTTCCGAAGACATAAAACTAAGATTGGAGGCTACGAACAACCTCCGTCCAACAATGTGTGGCTTATGCGAGAGGTTCACTAACGCTTGGTTGAACTATGAAGGATATTGAGTTTGGTACTCGGCCGGAGAGCACCAGGATTGTGGTAGCGATGTCCGGGGGCGTAGATAGCTCCGTGGCGGCGGCACTAATGGTTGAGCGTGGCTACCAAGTAATTGGTATTACACTCCAACTCTACAATCACGGGACAGCAGTGGGGAATAAGCATGCATGCTGTGCTGGCCAGGACATATATGACGCTCGCCGGGTTGCAGCTCGGTTGAATATTCCACATTATGTGCTCGATTACGAGAAACGCTTCCAGCGAGCAGTCATCGATGATTTTGCCGATAACTACGTGGCTGGATCTACGCCCATTCCTTGCGTAAGATGCAATCAGCAGATCAAATTCAAAGACCTGTTGGAAACTTCTCGCAGCCTGAACGCTCGCGCATTAGTCACCGGGCATTATGTCCAAAGGATAGCAACAAACGACCATACGGAATTACATAAAGCCTCTAATCTTGAGCGCGATCAGAGCTATTTTCTATTCACAACAACATCTGAACAACTCGACTACCTGCGCTTTCCCCTAGGCGATCTCAAAAAAACCCAAACTCGTGATTTAGCGGTCAAATTCGACCTGCCCGTAGCCTCTAAACCGGACAGCCAAGATATCTGTTTTGTACCTGATGGCAACTACGCTCGGACAATTGAAAGGCTTCGCCCGGGCGCCTCAGAACCTGGCGACATAGTGCTCGAAGGAGGCAACGCAGTCGGACGACATTCTGGCATTGTCAACTTTACGGTTGGCCAACGACGTGGTCTCGGCGTCTCCTGTCGTGAACCGCTTTATGTGCTTCGCCTGAATCCCGACAGACGGGAAGTAGTAGTGGGGCCCAAATCGTCGCTGAAGGTAACCCAATTTACGATAAACAACGTGAATTGGCTTGATCCCGCCTCGTCTGTTTCCAAAGAAATCAAGCTGACCGTAAAAGTCCGATCCGCCCACCCGGGCACGCCCGCCCGAGTACGAGCTCTGATAAACAATCGCGCTGAGGTACTTTTTGACTCCTCCCCACCGGGCGCTATTGCGCCTGGTCAGGCAGCTGTTTTTTATGACAACACCCGTTTGATTGGTGGCGGCTGGATTGAACGTCCACCTATAAACTCCAATAGGTAATCCCAGCCGGCAAATCGGCCGGATTAAGTGCGGACTTAACATCGATCAATACACAATCAGAAACCAAAAAAGCACATAGCTCCTTGGACTGCATTTTAAGATAGGGTTCGTGGGGAACAGCCATTATTAAACCATCTAGTGCGCGCATCATATCAAGCTCAAGAAGCTGGATACCATATTGCCTAAGTGCCTCCTCCGCATTTGCAAATGGATCATGCACAAGAGGCTTGATTCCAAACTCAGCTAATTTTGTAATGATGTCCGGTACTCGGCTATTACGCAGGTCGGATACGTTTTCCTTAAAGCTCAAACCCAAAATACCGACCCGTACCTCATTCAACACTTTATCTGCCTTCGTCAGCAAATTGACCAACTTGTTGGCAATATGCACTCCCATGGAATCGTTTATCCGCCTGCCAGCAAGGATTACCTGAGGATAATATCCGACTTGTTCTGCAAGGGTAGTCAGGTAATAAGGGTCGACGCCTATACAATGCCCACCAACCAGACCCGGCATGAATGGCATAAAATTCCACTTAGTTCTCGCTGCCTCAAGTACATCGGCCGTGCGAATATCTAGCCTATCGCAAATCAACGCCAGCTCGTTCATTAACGCAACGTTGAGGTCCCTTTGGGTGTTCTCAATTACCTTGGCGGCCTCAGCGGTTTTGATTGACGGAGCAAGATGCAGTCCAGCCTTCACAACAGGCTCATAGACCATCCTGAGGCGATTCAGAGTGGCGTCATCTTCGGCTGAGATCACTTTAGTGATTGTGTTAAAATTATGCTCACTATCCCCAGGATTGATCCGTTCCGGTGAATAACCAAGCGAAAAGTCTACGCCTTGCACAAGACCCGAAGTGCGTGCCAGCGCTGGCCCGCAAACGTCCTCGGTCACGCCTGGATACACTGTCGACTCCAGAACCATGACATCTCCCCTCTTGAGCCGAGCGCCAATTAGCTCACACGCCTCGATGATAGACCCAAGATCTGGCTGGAGATTTTTGCCGATCGGTGTAGGCACAGTGACCACATAGAAAGTAGCACGATCGAGATCACCCGGATTTGACGTAAAGATTGCCTCATACCCAACTATCTGCTCCGATGGAATATCACCGTTTCGGTCGTGGTGGCGACATAATTCCTGTATACGTTCCTCATTAATGTCGTAAGCAACTACATCTGTATGCTCACCGGCAAACGCTACAGCCACCGGTAACCCGACATAGCCAAGCCCAATTACCGCTATCCGCTCTCGCACTGTTTCACTCCTCGACACCATCACAGCAGACTTACTGGAACTATGGTGGTTGAGCAAGATAGGGTGGCGTCGCCAAGACTATTTCCACGACCGCTTGACACTCCGCCGAGCCAACCTTATAGGCGAGCTCGTGGCGGAGTAGCTCAGCTGGTTAGAGCAGCGGAATCATAATCCGAAGGTCGTTGGTTCAAATCCGACCTCCGCTACCACCAATCCCTTGAAGCACAACGCATTTTATGGGGTTTTTCATTTTAGAATGGATTTCCACACTGTTAGACGCAAAATCACACTATTAAAAACGACCGTCCGACACGAAGGAAAGTGGCGGAGTTGGCATGCCAATTCACAGGTTTAGCAGCATGAAAAAAGAACGGCACTTTGAGTCCTTTTCGTTGAGATTTCTCTCAATTAGTCAGAAATTATAGGGACCTATTCTTATCTCCTCTGAAGACTCTCCAGAATGCGGGTGTATATTCCTTGCAACACACATTGGCTGGGGCTTAACATTCGTTCCGAGGGCAAAATTCACTGTCATGTCCCTCACTCATATTTTTACCGAAATGGGCTGACAGAGGAATTATTTCATTGCAACACCCTATTTCTGGCTTGGTGGTACTAGCGAGTATTGTTTTGTTCGTGGCACAGGCTTGCGACAAAACTACAAGTCTCACCGAAACAACGGCTCCCAACGCTATTGATGGTGAAGCTGACCTAGATGCAACATTCCAACCCATCACCGATATCCCAATCCCCCCTGGCACAACTTTAGACGCCCAAAATTCTTTGATTCTCGGCACTGGTGATCAATGGACAGGGCGACTAGTGATCAACATAAATCAAAGTCATTCTGAAGCATTTGCGCTTTACACAACGCAAATGCCCCAATTTGGTTGGAAACCAATTGCTAGCGTGCAGTCAGGCACAAGTTTACTCACCTTTATTCGTGGAAACAGAGCAACCACTATTGAAATTCTCGACAGCCGCGCGATCAGCGGGGTTTTAGTTCGCATAACCATGACCCCACAGGCACAAAAAATTAACTGAACATTAAGTTCTATAATTCCCAAAAAATTGACTGCAATTTCTCACACTCAATGTAAATGCACTCCACAAGTCGCAGGAAAGCGCTACAGCGAATTTCTTTGGGGCTCGTGTTAACTCGGGGTAAATCTGACTTAACTTATGCTATTGGCGCCAATACGTTCATAAGGATAATGTTTGCACTCAGCGCATATCAAACAAACGTTACAAACCTATCTTATTGGGTAGAGTTTGCCGGTGGCTGCGGATTGTTTGCTGGATTAGTATCGTATTTAAATATTTGCGTAATCATCTCGCCGCCTGCCATTGATTTCAGATCAGCCTCAAGTGTATCGGCTTCGCATTTAGGATAAACTTCTTTACTACCGACATATAAGGAAAATGATTTTAGATATTTGGCTTTCTTCACTGGATCTAAAATTGTCGCCTTAGTCCACTCATAAAGCGGATAGTTCTTAACACCATACTTTTCTGCCTCAGTAACATAATCAGCAAAGGCATCGAATTGGCACTTCAATGTAGCGTTATGCCTTTTTAGGATAACCGCCAGAGATGCCATTTCTTCGCACTTCGGATCACGTCGCAGTAATTGGGCTGCGCTATCCGAAAGATTTATTCGTATCTGGTAATCCCATTTACGGCTCATGCTTTACTTCCCGCTGTTGGGCACATTAATCCAAATCAGTCCTGTCACTACGTACGCTTTAGATAAAAAACCAGCTTAAAGCCACTGCAAAAATTGATTTGCTTTCCCGAGGCCCCATCGCAGTCAGTGAACGCCTGTTACCAATTTCGAAAATCTTTGCAAACGTCAGCAACAACATTATCTCTCCAGTGTTATTTGAGGGCCCAGCACATCCGAGGATTTAGCCTATCATGCTCAACAAAAATGGGAACATAAAGGGAACTATTACTGTTTTTATCTTTTAACATTAATATGTTAAGAATAATGTTTGCGTACTAGAACAAAAGTGGTACATTCCTGGGATTGCAACACAGAAGAGCTTGTGGAATAAGGGAGCATATTCTCATGTCAGAACCGTCACTGCGAGTTGTTGGAACCGAGGATATGGACAAGCAAAAAGCACTTGACGCCGCTCTTCGCCAAATCGATCGAGCCTTCGGCAAAGGCTCAATCATGAGACTTGGAGACAGCGACAAGGTCGTCGAGACAGAGTTCATTCCAACTGGCTCGTTAGCACTCGATATTGCGCTCGGCATTGGTGGCCTGCCACGTGGCCGAGTAGTCGAGATTTATGGTCCAGAAGGCTCCGGTAAAACCAGCCTCGCGTTGCACGTAGTGGCTGAAGCACAAAAGCGTGGCGGGGCCTGCGCTTTCGTGGATGCTGAGCACGCGCTTGACCCTATTTATGCGGGCAAACTTGGAGTCAACACCGACGAGTTGCTGATCTCTCAACCGGACACCGGCGAACAAGCCCTTGAAATCACCGACACGCTAGTTCGTTCGGGTGCGATCGACATTCTGGTGGTGGATAGTGTTGCCGCCTTGGTGCCGCGTGCTGAATTGGAAGGCGAAATGGGTGACATCCATGTGGGATTACAAGCTCGCCTAATGAGCCAAGCTTTACGTAAACTTACCGGATCGATTTCCAAGTCTCGATGTACTCTGATTTTCATAAACCAAATGCGAATGAAGATCGGTGTTATGTATGGAAACCCAGAGACAACTACAGGCGGCAATGCTTTGAAATTTTATGCCTCAGTCCGGCTCGACATACGACGCATCGGCGCAATTAAGGACCGAGACGAAATTGTGGGCAACCACACACGAGTCAAAGTCGTAAAAAATAAGTTGGCCCCGCCATTTAAGACCGTTGAGTTTGATATAATGTATGGCGTCGGAATTTCCAAAGTGGGAGAGCTACTGGACCTCGGCGCCGCAAGCGGAATAATCGAAAAATCTGGCTCATGGTACTCGTACAATGATCAAAGGATTGGCCAAGGACGTGAAAATGCAAAGCAATTCCTAATTGACCATCCAGACGTAGCAACTGCAGTAGAAAGTACACTTCGCTCACAAGCGGGCCTAACTGAGCCTAGTACAAGC
>PTKE01000110.1 GCA_002937585.1 Alphaproteobacteria bacterium MarineAlpha9_Bin6
TCAAGACTTACGGCATAGGCGAGTGGGACATCCTCTGAATTGACACGCACTACAGGCGCATCTAAATAATCAAACGCTTTCTCCATGACTTGTGCCGATAATTCCGACGCGATACTTGCCAGCGGCCAACTTTCATCTACCGCCACCATGCGGTTTGTTTTTTTTACTGAGCTCAAAACAGTTTCCGTGTCCAACGGTCTCAGGCTACGGAGATCTATAATCTCCACAGATATTCCTTTCTCTGCCAAATAATCCGCAGCCGACAGGCTCCACTGCACACCACGTGAGAAACACACAACAGTGACGTCATCCCCCTCCCGCACCACACGAGCAACGCCAATAGACTCAATCCACTCCGCATCGTCCGGTACTTCAAATGTCTCACCGTAAAGCATTTCGTTTTCCAGTACGATGACCGGGTTTGGGTCACGAATTGCTGCCTTAAGCAATCCTTTAGCATCGGTCGCTGAATACGGGGCAATTACTTTTAGGCCCGGCACTTGCGCGTACCAACTTGAATAGTCTTGTGAATGTTGAGCTGCAACTCTGGATGCAGCCCCATTTGGGCCGCGGAATACGATGGGGCAGGAAACACGACCACCAGACATATAGTAAGTTTTAGCCGCAGAATTTACGAGTTGATCCATGGCCTGCATTGCAAAATTGAAAGTCATGAATTCCACAATTGGTTTTAGTCCCATGAAAGCTGCGCCGATACCCACTCCCGTAAAACCGGCCTCGGTAATCGGCGTATCAATTACCCTCCGTGGTCCAAATTCGGCAAGGAGGCCCTGAGAGACCTTGTAAGCACCATCGTATTCGCCAACTTCTTCTCCCATAAGAAAGACATCTTTATCCCTGCGCATTTCTTCGGCCATCGCGTCACGAAGCGCCTCACGCACCGTGATCGAAACCATCTCTCATGCTCCCCGTTCAACATATATGTCGGTGTATAGTTCACTTAGATCTGGTTGTGTCCCATTTTGAGCGAATTCTGCAGCCTCCACTACCAACGACTTTATTTCCTTATCCACTGAATTCAACTCATCTTCCTCAACGTTTCCACTGTCAAGCATGCGTTGACGAACCTGCTGAATTGGATCACGGCTCTCCCTCACCTCTCGCACTTCTTCCTTTGGACGGTACTTTGCCGGATCTGAGATTGAATGACCCCGATATCGATAAGTATTCATCTCAATGATCATTGGACCGTTTCCAGATCGTACGAATGATGCTGCCTCTCGTGAGGCGGCTATGACGGCTACAACGTCCATTCCATCGCACTGAATACCTGGAATTCCTAACCCTTCTCCATGACGAAAGAATTGGGTTTGTGCACTTGCACGTACAGTGGAGGTCCCCATACCGTACTGGTTATTCTCAATTACATAGACGACGGGGAGGTTCCATAGTGCTGCCATATTATAGGACTCGTAAACTTGTCCTTGATTCGCAGCCCCGTCTCCAAAAAATGTGAAGCAAACACTACTCGAACCGCGGTATTTCAGTGCAAGTGCTATACCCGTCCCAATTGGGACCTGCGCACCAACGATACCATGGCCACCATAAAATCCGCTTTCGGGGGCGAACATGTGCATTGAGCCCCCTTTGCCCTTCGACACACCATTAACGGATCCAGTCAATTCCGCGAGAACTCTTTTCGGATCCTCTCCGCGCGCCAGCATATGTCCATGGCAGCGATAGCTGGTAATCATTGGGTCACTAGGAGTGATTGCGTTTTGGACGCCAACCACCACTGCTTCCTGTCCAACATATAAATGCAGAAAACCTCCAATTAGACCCATGCCGTACATTTGACCTACTCGTTCCTCAAATCTGCGTATCAACAGCATCTCGCGGTAGAACTTAAACAGTTCTTCCGGAGTCCCTTCATATGAGACAGATGTCTGGGCAAGTTCGGGTCGACGTTTATTTACGGCCATCGATGCTCAAATCGGTCGGTCGAACGTATTGACGACAAAAAAAAGATAGAGCGAATGTCTGAGTTGAGCAAGAGTTCAAGTAATCAAACATGCTAGAAGAACATCGGGTTAACCAAAATCCAGAGGTGTTTGTTTATACATATATGGCGACAGGCCCTTGCTCAACGTAGGCCGGAAGCATCCACATCGATAAATACAATTCGATCTTCTTTGAGGCCATAATTTAGCACTACTCGCGCACGTTCTTCCAAAAGATCAGGATCCAAGCTCTCTGAACGCAATAATTTAACCCGATTTTCGAGTTCCCGGCGTTGATTAGATAACTCAGTTAATTCGATACCAGTAAATTCAATTTGCTGGGCGATTTTTAACCACGCAATAACACCGTGTTCCCCTTGGACAACATGATACCCAAGATAAAGACTCACCCCAGCGAGTAAAATAGCTCGAAGAGAGTGGCTTAGATATTTACGGAATTGGTCTCGCATGGTTCAAAACGAACTGAATCAGCTGCTGTGGACCTTGTCAATACGGGTGGAGTTGAATAACTATTTGCAAGGTCCTATCCAAGGCCCATAACACGCGCTTTTGCCCAGCTGCTCTTCAATCCTTATAAGTTGGTTATATTTTGCCAAACGGTCGGTACGTGACAGAGATCCAGCCTTTATCTGGCCGCAATTAGTTGCAACCGCTAAATCCGCGATCGTAGTGTCCTCCGTTTCACCAGAACGATGAGATACAACGGCACGGTAGCCTGCTCGATGTGCCATCTCCACGGCATCTAGAGTTTCGGTCAGAGTGCCAACTTGATTCATTTTAATAAGAATTGCATTCGCAGCACCCTTCTGAATCCCCAAGCGAAGGCGGTCCTGATTAGTCACGAATAAATCATCCCCAACTAGTTGGATCTGGCTACCGAGACGTTCTGTTAGACGACACCAACCCTCCCAGTCATCTTCAGCTAGACCATCTTCAATGGACCAAATTGGGTAATCTTTACTAAGACTTTCAAGGTAGTCGATTAATTGATCAGCCGAAAATTGTCGATCCTCACCCTTAAGATGATAAACGCCATCCAAAAAGAGTTCGTTTGCGGCAATATCAAGCGATAGTGCTACATCAACACCGGGTCGGAAACCCGCATCTTCTACAGAACTCATGAGCTCCAATAGGGCTTGGGAATTGCTAGCAAGGCTGGGGGCGAAACCGCCTTCGTCCCCAACTGTCGTACTGTGCCCTGATTGCTTCAATCGAGCCTTTAAGGAATGAAAAATTTCAGCGCCCCAGCGCACTGCTTCCGAAAAGTTTAACGCTCCAATCGGCATAACCATAAATTCTTGAATATCCAATGAGTTATCGGCGTGTACGCCGCCATTAATGATGTTCATCATTGGCACTGGCAACACGCGAGATCCAACGCCACCTAGATAAGTGTAAAGTGGTTGGGCGGTTTGTTTGGCAGCAGCTTTAGCTAGGGCAATACTCACAGCAAGCATAGCATTCGCTCCGAGACGACTTTTATTAGTTGTGCCGTCGAGCTCAACCATTAGATGATCCAGAGCTACCTGATCTTCTACATCTCGCCCCGATAAGGTATCGAAAATCTCCCCATTTACAGATTCTATTGCTCTTATTACTCCTTTGCCCTGATACCGCTTTGGGTCCTGGTCCCTGAGTTCGGTGGCTTCATGGGTTCCGGTCGAGGCGCCGGAGGGGGTCGACCCATATCCGCGGATGCCTGTTTCCAATAAAACTTCGACCTCGATTGTCGGATTTCCACGACTATCCAAAATTTCTCGACCGTGTAAATCCACAATAGCTGTCAAACTCAATTACCTTTTCGTTTCAATACTTATCTGGTTTTTCTTAGATATCCTATCAATCATAACTAACATTTTGAGTAGCGTTGGCACCTGTTCCAATGGCACCATATTTGGACCATCGGACGGCGCAGAGTCTGGATTTTCAT
>PTKE01000111.1 GCA_002937585.1 Alphaproteobacteria bacterium MarineAlpha9_Bin6
TGTACTGCTGTTTGTTGCTGCTTGTGAAACAGCTCCGGGCGGAACGGTTGCTGGTCACGGTGGAAAAGAGGTTTGGTCTGTGCCTCATCCCAACGCTCCAGATAAGCAGGACGAATAAACAGGGACTGACTCTAGTCTCCTTGACCTAGATACGGGGCAGTACCCTTTCAAAGGTTCCAGTCCCTTAACTCCCTACACCGTTTCTAGGGTTTGACAGGCAGCAATTAACTGTCAGGGCTTTACTACAGAGCGTTGCACGGCCTGCGAATAGTACGCCAGATATGCGACGCCGGAGTGTTGTCGTTTCCCAGGCCCTCCGCTGGTTGCTTAAAGTGGCGGCCTATGACATCTGTAAATTGATCCAGCTCAATTACTAATTTGTCATCAAAAGCGTAGAGGTCATTAACGCAGATCATGCGCCCCGACATGTACCATTTGTGATTTCTTGCACGCTCGTACTCGGCCGCAATGTATGGGGCAACTTGGTAATCCTCTCCAAACATTTTTGTATACATTTTGGGATAAGGATAACCGGCGGCTTCGTCAGCAAAGAATCGCATACATTGGTGCATACGGATGGCCCAACTGACTTCCTCATCAACGTACGGTTCAATCATTTGTGCGCCCCAATAACCATGATCAGAGCGAATGAAACCAGCAACAGCGATATCGTGAAGCAGACACCCAAGAACCATTTTCTCAGGAATTCCATTTTTTTGTGCAAGGTTGGCACTCTGCAAAAGATGTTGCTGGTATGGCCAGGCCCGTGCAAAGCGAAATTTAAAGAAGTCAGCCAGGGTTGGTGCGTCAGGCATTGCAGGAAGACGGGGATCTTCGCCCATCAGGAGCGTTTGGCCGGGCCCTTGTTTGAAGCCGTCACCAAGCGTTTGTTCACCATCGGACAGAAAGTAAAATAGAGATTTACCTACAACGCGGTTTCCCAACTCTTCAAGTTGTTGTCTTTCAAGTGTATCCGCTTGTTCTTCCATTGATAGCTGATCAGGCATCTGGATCCCTGTTTCGGATTTGATGGCATGTAATGCGTCATAGGCTATGGCGACTGTTACAATGGGTCAACCGTGGCATTATGGATGAGGTTGTATATGATATAATCAGCAAATTACCCGGTACCATTGAGTGGGAGTAATCACTGACTTGGCTGGTTCAATGCACCATCCAGTGGCAGCGCTTCTTTTAGTATAGCAGGAAACAGTTGAAGTTCGGAAAACAAACAGCGTCCAAAACACTAAACCGCGCAGTGCCCACCGTCGACGTGCAGTTCAGCGCCGGTAATGTAAGAGGCTTCATCTGAACACAAAAAAAGCGTCGCTTTAGCCACTTCCCAAACCTCACCGCTCCTACCAAGCGGTACCCGTTTAAGCATTTCAGCACGCACCGCAGGATCCGCCGTTTTGCCAGACGTTCGCATCGGCGGCATCAAACCGGGGTGGACACTATTCACACGAATATTGTCTCCGCCAAAGCGGGATGCGGCCTGCTTTGTCAATAGCCGTATGGAGCCCTTCGAGGCATTATATCCCGGATGGATAAAACCTTGCCCGATGATACCGCTAATCGACGAGACATTGACTATCGCCCCACCACCCGCACGCAACATTGCTGGTGCACAATATTTGATTCCAAAAAACGGACCCGTGGAATTGATCTCCATCAACGTATTCCAAAGCTCAGTGTCATCCAAATCTTTTGCGGCACTGCCAGAAATACCCGCGTTGTTAACCAAAATATCTAATTTTCCGTACGTATCCTCGACTATTTTGACTGTCGTGGCCCAATCATTTTCGCTTGTAACATTTAGCTGGTGATACACGGCCATCAAATTTTGGTCTACTAATTGTTTAGCGAGTGCTTGGCCCGCGGCCTCCTCTATATCTGTAACAACCACTTTCGCTCCTTCACGGGCAAAAATCTCACATGTCGATTTCCCCATTCCGAAAGCACCGCCCGTGATAATCGCCACCTTGCTTGCCAAACGCATGTGCTTCTCCCTCTATCAGGATAGTTTTTTTCCACCAATAAACCAATTTACAGATTTGGACAAAAACCAATCGGGTATAGAAGTTGGTGGGAGAGATTGATTTAAAGAAGGAATTCCGCCGTTATGGTCACGTAATCACAACAATGTTATGAGTATATTTAGACGTGCTTCTGAAATTATCGCAGGGTACGCAATCGAATTTTTTATTTTGAGTAAATCCTGTAGAATCAATTTGTTGGAATTGTAAGAAAGTCATCAAATTTTTAACGTTAAGTGCGCAATTGGTATGTAATAAAAATAAGTGATTGATTTAATTTAAGAAAATATATTGGAATGATTGAGTGGGAATAAAGTTAATAAATTCAATAGCTAAAATGATTCTCACATTCCCAATTAGTCGAGAGACCTAGCCGATGACTGCCTATCTCATTGTCCGCGCTGACGTTGAGGAAGCAAGCCGCGAGAAATTTGACCACTGGTACGAGACAGAGCACTTGCCCGACGCGCTTCGAGATTTTAAGGCAGTGAGTGCAATGCGTGGTTGGAGTGACGTTGAGCGCGGCGTACATCTTGCCTTCTATGAGTTCCCGGACCTGACCGCCGCGAATAATTTGTTAAGTTCTGACCTGATGAAAGAATTTATCAAAGAATTCGATCGTCATTGGGCAGGAAAAGTCAGAAGAACACGAGAGGTTTTTGAAGTAAAACAATTGCTGACGAAATAGGTTTCGCGCCCCCGACCTGCCACATCGTGTTGTAGGAGTTATTCCAATTACAGAAGATACCACGTCTTCTTGGGGGATTCAGCATTCTCTGTGATTGCTGTAAAAGTTGAATGCCTTGGTTCAAACTCTGCGAGCGGCTCTCACGTCTCTACACCTAAAGTTTCTCGGGTTCGAAACGCGGGATCAAAGAACTCTGACGAAGTTCAGGGAATCTCACCCAAACATCAGCGCACTAACCTCGCATTCCCTGTGGCACAATTTTGAACTCGATAACCCCGAGACGTTTCGAGGCATGTATCAGTCCTGGTGTAAAAAATTATGACTTGGCCGCAATCCGATCCGTTAACGCATAACCCAGCCCACGCCTCACTCTGAGCAACCACCCCGCTGATCCGCCCAGTCCGACCAGTCGTTAATGCAAACTGGCTGTTGAATTACGAGCCCGGGCCCCTGTGCACTCGGCCGCATGGGCCGTGGACCCCTCCGACTGTTCAACGTTACACGGTCCTTGATCCATGTGGGCTGGGTCCTGCTACCGGGACCATAGACATCAGAACCAAGAACAATAATCCCTCATTGCGGTGGTCCGGGATACCAGTAGTCAGGGTCAGGCCGGACAAATCCCTCGGGCCGGTCAACGATTTCGAGCACTGTTTTGAGCGGACCCTCGGTGTCCATATAGGCGAAACGGACCTCGCCGAACCGGCCTTCCATGAGCGGGGGGCAGCCACGCGCGGAGAAGGCCGCGATTGCGGCTTCGAATTCCGTGCCGCGATGTTCGACAAGGACGTGATGGAGGCCTTCGCCGTTCGCCGCGAGGAACTCCTTGTATATAGATGGACCGTCAACAGGCTGGATCAGCTCCCACATCGTGTCGCCGGTCCAGGCAATCGCCAGTTTCATGCTATAGGGAACCTCGGCCCCGCGGATGCGCATCTCCGTCAGGCGCGGGCGTCCATACAGCGTCACCCACCATGGCCCGATGCCGAGCCGTTCGGTATATTTCGCCATAGTCAGATCAAGATCGCGCACGACGAGTGCGACCTGTTGCACGCCGCTAA
>PTKE01000112.1 GCA_002937585.1 Alphaproteobacteria bacterium MarineAlpha9_Bin6
CCCCCGAAGCTATTTTATGGATTGGGCCCAACTTACTTCCAGTAACCGTCGCGACCGTAAAGCCAATCTGGTCAGCTCCGGCAGCACTCCACTTTTCACGTGGCAGCGGATTGATTTCCGTTCGAAACTTTGTCCCGCCCATCCTTAAACCTTCGACCTCCTTGACCACTTCAAGATCGAGTTCCTTGGCGGCGTTAACACGCGCATTTCGAAGCTGTTTAACCTCATTTTCCAAATCGGAATCCGCGGCTATTAACGCTGTTCGTTTGAGCTTTAAAGATTCATGGCTTGCGTCAAGTGTGGACAATTTCCGCTCTATCTCTTCTTCAAGTTGGGGCAGTTCATCAACTGGACTAGAATGCTTTCGAGCAAAATCTCGCAGAGTAAACAGACGTTCTTCCACCTCCGGTAGCTTATTGGGGTCTAAGTCAAGGTCATGCCCAATAGTTTCTAACAGATTGACTGCTTCCTCCAATTCGATCGAAGTCCGGTCGAGAGCGCTGACTAATGCATCAAGACGACCTTCGGCAGACCCAGAGATATCGCTAATTGTACGGTGCGCCACACGAACAGCCTCCTCGACAGGTCTCTCGTTGCCGATAAAAAGCACGGCACGTGCCTTAGCTAGTGCCTCTGTGATTACTGAAGCCTTACGAAGCAATGCGCGGTGCTCAGCGAGTTTCGATTCTTCACCTACTCTGGGCGCTAAAGCCTTCAGCTCCGATAAATCCTGACGCAATTCAGCCTCGTCGCGACGTGCGGCCTCCGCCTCCGCCTCACCAGCAGTCAGTAGGCCATGTGCGTCGTGCCATCTGCCATATGCCTGTTCCGTTCGAGTCAAGAAATCGCCTAGGCCCCCTGCCACGTCCAAAGTGGCCCTATGGGTTCCTGGATCAAGCAGGCCTAACCGATCATTTTGGCCATGAATCTCTATAAGTGCCGCTCCCAGTTCGGCCAAGAAACCTATTGTCACCGATTGATCGTTCACAAATGCTCGACTTCGCCCGTCAGAAGTAAGGGTCCGGCGAACGACCAACTCCCCGCCTACCGCAATACCTCGCGTTTTCAGCATCGATTGCGCGACATGCTCCACCAACAGCTCAAAAGTAGCGGTGACCGTCGCTTGTGAGGCACCCCTCCGCACCAAACCCGGTTCAGCGCGACGACCTAAAGCCAAACTTAATGCATCCAACAATATCGACTTGCCGGTTCCCGTCTCACCGGTCAGAGCACAAAGACCCCGGCCAAATTCCAGGTCAAGACGGTCGATTACCACGACATCGCGGATCGACAAACGTATTAACATTCCTTCAGACCGTCAGCTTAGGCTCAAAACAAACGCGCAAGCCAAGATTGCTTGGAGAGTCGCGGTTCCAAATCACGCTCTCGCAACAATGCGTAGGACGCCGTGTACCAAGTGCTGCCTGGAAAATTATACCCCAACACAGCAGCCGCCACCTCTGCCTCTTTTGTAACACCAAGTGCCAAATAGGATTCCGTCAGCCGATGAAGAGCTTCGGGAACATGACTAGTAGTCTGATACCGCTCGATCACAGTGCGAAAGCGGTTGATTGCAGCAAGATAGAAATCAAGGCTTTGATAGGTTCGACCAATTTCCATCTCTTTCCCCGCCAAATGGTCACGGGCCAAGTCCATCTTTAATTGCGCGTCACGCGCATATGGAGACGTGGGATAACGACGCACAACCGAGTCAAATGCTTCAAGCGCCTTTACCGTCATATTTTGGTCCCGGCCAACGTCAGATATTTGTTCATAGTAGCAGAGGCCTAGCAGATAGTACGCGTAAGCCGTATCACTATGGCCGGGATGAAGCGAAATGAAACGATCCGCGGCAATCACGGACTCGTCGTAGTTGTTGTCAAGATAATGAGCATAGGCTGACATCACTTGCGCCTTAGTCGCCCACATCGAGTACGGATGCTGGCGCTCTACCTCTTCAAAACTTAACGCCGCCGACTGGTAGTCCTCATCAAGAAGGAGATCCATGGAGGTGTTGTATATGTCCGCCACCGGCCGCTCGAGATAGATGGCTGTTTCGTCTGCCGCACAGCTCGTCAACCCGATCCCGACAACGACCATCAGAACCCAGGCACTCGTTTTCGCCCGGATCAACCTAGCTATCGCGACGAGCGTGTCACACTTCATGGCTCCCATCTGTCCTGCGCCTAAAACACCAAAACGTATAAAATTCTTCCCAATTATAATTATAACATGGGTCTTACCTACCACCATGCGTTTGCCTCATAAAGACGCACGGGTTTAGGTGGTCATAAATGGGTATATTTTGGTGACCTTTAACCTATTGAAGGTGGGTCTACGCTTACACCTTCTACATGTTATGTTGTAACACAATATGGAATTTGTTTAGGGCTTTACTTGCAAATATCTGCGCCTAGCATATAAACGAAGGACCAATTGGTAAGGGAGGTTATATAATGCAATCGTTGAAGACACTCGCTGTTGTTGGCGCTTTTGGTGCCGCAATAGCAATGGGCAGTGGCGCTTATGCTGCTTGCTCTGATAACCCCGATGGTGACTACTGCAAGATTACCGGTAGTAACACGGATACCCCGTTAGGCTCAAAATGGTGGCCGAATGCAAAGTGGGGAGAGGGTGACGAAGCTGGCTCAACAAACTATTACAAAGACCCGGCCGTTGTGCTACGCGCCTTGTCCGTCATCAAAAAAGGCATGACCATGGAACTCGGTCATGACTATCATGCCGACATGCCGCTGTTTGGGGCTCGCAAGTTTAGCTTGCGGATTCCTGGCACACCGACGGGCGGCCCTTTCGGGAAAAACAAGATTATGTGGAACGATGAGTTCCTCGCTACGGAAGTTGGACAGGTTGGAACGCAGTTTGATGGTCTCGGCCATATCGGCGTACAAGTTGGCGCAGACGGCGATAAGAATGAAATGCGTTGGTACAACGGCTTTACCGCTGCTGAAATGGGCAATGCTTATGGCCTGAACAATCTCGGCACGGAGAAATTACATCCGATTGTCGCCCGTGGTACGCTGATCGATGTCGCAGCAATTTGGGGCAAGGACATGGTCGCTGGTGATACCATCCTCATGGAGCATGTGAATGCTGCCCTGAAGGCCCAGGGCATGTCGGACTACAAGATCATGCCAGGCGACGCGGTCGTTTTCCGTACTGGCTGGGAACAACATTGGGAAGACGCAGCAACCTATAATGCTGGCTGCCCCGGCATCGGCATGGAAGTTGCCCAGTGGATCGTAGACGGTAACGCTGGCATCACGGCTGGTGACACCTGGCCGGTTGACTCCGTTCCAAATCCCGATCCGGACTGCGTTTTCTGCGTTCACCAGTTCTTGCAAACAAAAAATGGCATCGTGAACCAAGAGAACCTTCGTTTGACAGAACTTGCAGATGCTGGCGTCTACCGGTTTGCGTACTTCTTTAACCCAACATCGATTCGTGGCGCCACAGGATCTATGGGTGCACCAGTAGCAATGTGGTAGACGGTTAGTTTATTACTACCATTTTTGTTCGATGGGAGGGCGCGCCTGT
>PTKE01000113.1 GCA_002937585.1 Alphaproteobacteria bacterium MarineAlpha9_Bin6
TAGGACCAGCAGCTGGCGCAAGCGAACGAGATAAAAACGGCCAACTCATCTCATTCACCCCAGCGAACTTTATTTTAGGTTTTGGGAAAATAGATGGACGCACATGCGTCGTAAGCGGCGAAGACTTCACCGTTAAAGGCGGCTCCCCAAATGCGGCTGGGTTACGTAAGAGCATCTATGCTGAGCATTTGGCTTGTCGCCATCGCGTACCACTGATTCGCTTGCACGAAGGGGGTGGTGGCAGTGTTGGTGGCACTGGTAGCGACAATTCAACTGTGGGAACGCCGGTTTATGAGCCCCACAGATTTCGCTCTGTTGCCGAGGCAATGGCCACCGTACCAGTCGCAACTGCCGCCTTGGGTCCGGTGGCCGGACTACCAGCGGCTCGGTTGGTGGCAGCACATTTGTCGGTGATGGCCCGTGGAATCGCTCAGGTTCTAATTGCTGGCCCAGCGGTAGTTGAAAGAGCACTCGGAGAACAGATAACAAAGGAAGAACTGGGTGGTGCGAAAGTGCATACCACAAACGGTGTAATCGATAACGTCGCAGACGACGAAACCCATGCTTTCGCCCAGATTAGAGCTTTCCTCGGCTATCTCCCAGCTAACGTATGGGAGTTACCCCCAGTGGCTGTAAGCAACGATACGCCGGGTCGGGAAGAACCCGGACTTCGCGATATTATCCCCCGCGACCGACGCAAACTTTACAACGTACGCACATTGCTTTCTCACATCTTGGATCATGAATCGTTTTTTGAAATCGGTGCAGACTATGGCCGCAGCCAGATAACCGCCCTTGCCCGTCTCAATGGGCAGCCAGTTGGCATATGGGCCAATAACTGCCGCTATCTAGCTGGGGCAATGACCGCTCTCGGTGCCCGCAAGGCACGTCGTTTCATAGAGTTTTGCGAAACGTTTCATCTTCCGATCGTTTGCTTCGTCGATGAACCGGGTTTCATGATTGGTTCCGTAGCGGAACACGAGGGAACCATTCGCGATGGTACTGCCACGGTGCTTACCGCATCCTTATCGACCGTGCCCTGGGCATCTGTGGTGGTAAGGCGCTCATTTGGGGTGGCTCAGGCCGCGCATTACGGCCAAGATGCATATGTACTGGCTTGGCCATCTGCAGAAATGGGCCCATTGCCTGTCGAAGGAGGGGTCGCCGTGGCTTATCACCGGGAAATTGCTGCTGCCCCCGACCCTGAGGCCAGACGCGCCGAACTGGAAAAGCAACTATCGGCCGGGCAGTCACCAATGCCGCGAAGCGAGTCCTTCTCCTTGCATGATATTATTGATCCTGCGGAGACCAGAAGCAGACTATGCGATTGGATCGATTGGATTCAGCCAATTCTGCCAGGGCTCCTAGGCCCAAAATCATTCCCCATTCGACCGTGAACAGCATTCCCGAGAACGAAACGGGCCCGATGTTTTTAAGGGACGGCCGGCGTCAATCTATAAACACGAGCCGCGGTGCCGTGGAAAAGTTCAGCCTTTTGCTTGCGTGTTAAATGGCCCACCATACGCTTAAAAGAATTCCATAAAACACCATAGGAGCAAGATATTTTATCAACTGGGAAATTACTCTCAAACATACAACGTTCAGGTCCAAAACAATCAATAGTATGAAGGTAATAATGTTTGTTTGCTGCTAACTCCTCAGAAGTTGGTGGAGTGAGACGCTTGTGCCACCTAAATCCATTAATCGCCATATTGAGGCCTCCGAGTTTCGCAAACACGTTGGGACATTCCGACAGCGCAGAGATGTCCCCTTGCCACTTTCGATAGATCTCCGACCGCATCTCAACATACGGACCGATTCCGAGGGGACCACCAAAATGGTCACACACTATCGTTACTTCGGGACAGGCCCTTGCCAACTCGGTCAGTTCCGGTATCTGGGGATGGTATAACCAAGCTTCGAACGACAAGTTGTGAGCCGAGAGGCGCCTTACACCGTCTCGAAATTGTTTATCACCCAATAAACCACGGGGTGGATTGATATTAGCATTTCGAACCTCTTCGCTCGCGTCCCAACTAACGGAGTGGCGAATACCCCGAAATCTCTCCGGAGCTGCATCAATGTGCGCTTCGAGGACTTCATCAACCTTCCCACCCAACGTGAGATCTGCGTGACCTACAATCCCCTCACATACCCGACGAGGAACCACACCCGAATTCTGTTTGCCGTATTCCTTAGCAACGGCGTTCACGAATTCCGTCTCTCCTACCGGCCGGAATTGTTCGGGACCATCCTCACGATACATTGAGCTGCACTCGACAAAGACAGTAGAGACAATGTTATGCCCACTCTCTATATCAGCCTGCAAATCATCCGCCATGTAACGACCGTCGGAGCGATCCCATAAATGATGGTGTGGATCAATGATCGGTATATCGGGTTCTAATATCTCCTCCTCTACCTGACTCAACCAGTCTTCTCTGATCGGCATTTTTGCCCCCCGGATGGATTAAAATTGAGCGTAATGTAGCAAAGTAAGCATAAAACGAGATACCATCGAGATTCGCCACTGTCCATGGGTGCTTTTGTCAGGCTTATCCTCAGCTGAGTTGACCACAGATATCGTACTATTTTCTCAAAAAGATCGAAAAATTGCCTGGCACAATCTTGACGTATTTCTTGCTTGGATCTGGCGGTCGTTAGGGTCGCTGGAGTACAATAGTGTATTTCCCATTCCCAATGCCGTCTCCTTTCCAGAAATTTCACATGCCGACAACAAATAATGAATTTGATAGGGCCCAATTCCAATGAATAAACATTCATGCCTCTGTTCCGAAACGCAACCATGGAGGCTGATAATATTCTCAATGTTGGGATTGTCGCTTTTCAGTAACCCAGGCGGTGCTGCTGACACAATTTTGAGTAAGGATCATGCTGCAGCCATCTTCGCTATGGACAAGGGACAGTGGAACGCTAGCCTTCGTAAGGCTGGAACCACTGAAGATGTAAAGGCGAATTTGAACGCTCAGGGTGTCGCGCGGATGGAACTAGAATACAGCACTGGTGCTTTTCTTTACGTGGTGCCGGAATTCGATAAATCCAATGATAATCCGTCGCGCATCAACGTAACCTTAGCTATGCCAACACCCATGTCTTTGATGTTTGATGAGACCACGATCTACGAAATCACAGGACGAGCTAAACTTGAAATGTTACCCGA
>PTKE01000114.1 GCA_002937585.1 Alphaproteobacteria bacterium MarineAlpha9_Bin6
ACGGATATCGTTTCGTATGCACGCGCAAGTGGCAAAAGGTGCACGGTGTTCGAAGCGGATGCAGATGAGTTGCACGGCGTCAATAGTCGCTTCGACCTGGCTCGTGCCGAGAAGATGATGCAAAAGCGTTTGCGGTTACGCGCTCTCGCTAATGGTGTGACACTCCGGGACCCATCGACAACCTGGATGTGTATTGATACCCGGATCGGCCGGGATGTGACTATCGAGCCAAACGTATTTTTTGGCCCGGGCGTTGATATTGGCGACGGGGTTGAAATTAGAGCTTTCTCTCATCTCGAGGGCGTACGAATCAAAGCCGGTGCTAGGATTGGGCCATTTGCACGGTTGCGACCTGGCACTGTAATTGGAGAGGGTGCTCGGGTGGGCAATTTTGTGGAAATAAAGTCGGCGGATGTAGGGGCGGGAGCAAAGATCAACCATCTAACCTATATCGGTGATGCACGGGTGGGAGAGGGAGCAAATATCGGTGCTGGCACCATTACCTGCAACTATGATGGTTTTTCAAAACATCGCACGGATATAGGAGCAGGCGCATTTATCGGATCCAACACGGCTTTGGTTGCGCCGGTTTCCGTTGGTGATCGGGCTATAGTGGGTGCGGGGAGTGTGATCACTGAAGACGTTGAGGATGATGCGTTAGGTGTTACACGTGCGGCTCAGAAAATCGTGAAGGGTGGTGCCACGCGCTGGCGCAACCGTCGTTCACCGGACAGAACCTGAGCACGACCGGGGAAGGGTATGTGCGGGATCATCGGCGCAATTGCCAACGAGCATGTTACCCCATTATTGCTGTCTGCTCTCCATCGGCTTGAATACAGAGGTTATGATTCCGCCGGAATAGCGACTTTGGTTGACGGGAATATTCACCGACGACGAGCTGAAGGTAAGCTCCCGAATCTTGATGCACTTATCGAGAAGCATCCGCTCCAAGGGCGAATAGGAATTGGACATACCAGGTGGGCAACTCACGGAGTTCCCAACACGGTCAACGCCCATCCCCATGCCACTGAGGAGGTGGCCCTCGTGCACAACGGAATTATTGAGAATTTTTTACCCCTTCGTGCAGAACTGATGTCGATAGGTCATGCGTTCGAGACGGAAACCGACAGTGAGGTTGTGCTAGGGCTGATACACGAATATTTGCATCAAGGAATGTCGCCGCAGGGTGCTACAGCTGAAATGTTGAAGCGCGTGGACGGAGCATTTGCGCTTGGTATTATTTTTGCTGGTCATGATGATCTCCTTATTGGTGCGCGGCGTGGGTGTCCACTAGTAGTTGGTTATGGGGAGGGGGAAATGTTTCTGGGTTCTGATGCGCTAGCATTGGCGTCGTTGACAGAACGAATTACCTATCTTGAGGAAGGAGACTGGGTTGAAGTTAGGCGAGATGGAGTTTCGATTCACGAGACTACAGGTCAAATAGTGGAGCGACAGATTCGAGTTACGTCGCTGAGCGATGCTGATGTTGGGAAAGGAAATTATCAGCACTTTATGTTGAAGGAAATTTATGAACAGCCAGCGGTAATCGGAGATTGTTTGCACAGCTTGTTTAATCCAGTAGAACGGACGGTTAGTCTTCCAGATACTTCAATTGATTTTTCGAAAATTAGCCGACTAAATATTGTTGCTTGTGGCACATCTTATTACGCTGGGCTCGTTGCAAGGTATTGGTTTGAGGAGATAGCGGACCTTCCAGTGGATATAGATGTTGCATCCGAGTATCGCTATCGGAAAGTTCCTGTGCAGGATGGGGTGTTAGGCCTTTTCATATCGCAGTCGGGAGAGACGGCGGACACAGTGGCTGCGCTCAGGTTCGCCCGTGAAAAAGGCCAGACTGTGCTTTCAGTAGTTAATGCCGTTGAAAGTTCGATGTCCCGTGAATCTGACGGTGTCTTGCATACACTTGCTGGCCCTGAAATTGGTGTTGCATCGACTAAGGCATTTACAACTCAACTCGTAACTTTAGCGAGTCTTGCGATTGCTGCGGGGCGCGCGCGGGGGGTTCTTGAAAGAGTCAAGGAAGAGGAGCTTGCATCTGCCCTTATAGAAGTGCCTTCTCGTGCAGCTGAGATACTTAATCACGATGAAGCCCTACGCAATTTGGCGGAACAAATCTACGAGGTTAGAGACGTGCTGTATATTGGTCGTGGCACCAGTTACGCGGTCGCCTTGGAAGGCGCCCTAAAGCTGAAGGAAATAAGCTATATCCATGCCGAAGCCTATGCTGCAGGCGAGCTAAAACACGGACCAATTGCGCTGATTGATGACGGAGTACCGGTCATCGTGATTGCGCCGTCAGATGGTCTTTTTGAGAAGACAGCATCAAATATGCAGGAGGTAGTGGCGCGTGGTGGGCGCGTGATTCTGATGTCCGATGCCGACGGGGTGTCTAAGCTTGGGAGAGATGCATTTGCTACCGTGACTTTGCCAGACGTTTCACCGTTCGTTACTCCCATACTTTATGCGATACCTGTCCAGTTACTAGCTTATCACGTGGCAGTGCTTAAAGGCACGGACATTGATCAGCCTCGTAATTTAGCTAAATCGGTGACAGTGGAGTAAGTTCATCTCGATAATAGACGACAGAATCGTCTCAGAACTCTGCCAGAATCCTCACATTAAAATACGCAAATTAACCGTATATTTCACGATTTCATTGAACGTAAAACTGGGTTACTTGCCGAAATACATTCCATACCAAAACCTGCTGTTATCAGAGATCTCTTCAAGGAGATCTAAGGGGTGGATGTATAAACAAATCGCTCAATACCTAACTGCTCGTGGGTATCTCTCAACGAGAGGTAAGGAGTTATCGGCGAAACTTGTAGAGCGAATGTATAAGAAAAGTTTGAGAAAAGAAGAGAGGGAAGGCGCTGTAGACGTTTCTATAGGCGATATACGGGTGATTCGCAGTTAGTATTTCCTGATTTTCCCCAATCTGGCATTATGCTCCTATGAAACGAGGACTACCGATTCTGATGACTGAGTGTGGATGACGTGAAGAGAATACTACTCATTCTTCCTGTTCTATACGCATCTGTCTTGAATTTAATATGAAATACT
>PTKE01000115.1 GCA_002937585.1 Alphaproteobacteria bacterium MarineAlpha9_Bin6
CTCAACCGAAAAATCGTATACTGCTGCTTCGTCGTCATTGGCAAAATTTGGTCGTTCGTGGTTTTGGATCGAATCAATGACGTGGCGCGCAAGACCTGCTTCAAGTGCAAATTTTTTATGCGCAAACCATTCGAACTGGGCGGTCCAATGTCGTGCCACTGTAAGGATTGCTAACTCAGCGAGGCGTTTGTCCATCTGTGCGTGGAAGCGGAGATATTCCCCAAGTTTCTGTGCACGATCCGCAAGGGTAGGACTTTGCAACCAAGCCATGAATGGACCATGAGGGGATGCGCCACGGGGTCCCGATTGGATCTCTTCCCAAACAGCTTGTTGGTTTTCGTTCATCTCTTCGGAAGTTAACGTTACGAATCGTTTCATCATAAAATCCATGTCAGGAAGAACTTGCACCTTTGTTAGAAGGTGCGACTAAGTGGCCGGACGTTGGACGTGATCTCCGGTGCTCAGGCAGTTATCAGGAAGTGGGAAGATTGGCTCAAAATCGTGACCTGCGTAATAGTAGGGCCGTGTAGGAGTGCGGATAAAGTTGTCCGTTCGATTGCAGGTTAGATAGACGATATTTCTCGGCCACGGAGAAATATTTGGCGCTGAAGTATGTGCCATACAGGAGTGGAAAAAGACAGCGGAGCCGGCTGGCCCTTTTGGAGATACGATACCGTTTTTTTCAACTAAGGTTGCGATCGTTTCGGCATTCATGGTGTACAGGGGCGTGATTCCTGGCAGAGTTTCGGCCTCCGACGCAAGCTCTCCTTCACGGTGGGAACCTGGTATAAAAGCAATCGGGCCATTGAATTCATTCACGTCGTCCAAGAAGACTGCATAATTCATTGCTTTTGGCTCGGGCATGCCATCATGAGCATGCCAGGAAGCAAAATCCTGATGCCAAGGGAAGTCTAATTTTCCAAAGGGTTGCTTAGTAATTATTTTGAATTGATGGCAATAGACGTCGCTGCCCAAAATTTGATGTGCGGGTTCAAGAAGGCGTGGATGACGAAGCAAGGCGGCAAATGTGGTGCTGTATTGGTGCATTGCGAACGCACCTCTTATTTCCTCACTTATCTCATCGCGTTCTATTTCCTCCCGGTGCAGAGAGAAGATGCGGGGTAACTCTGCTCGCAAAACGTCGATTTCGGCGTCCGAGAAAAGTTTGGGAAGAAACAGGTACCCATCACTGTTAAAATCGTCGATCTGAATTTCACTGAGCTTCATGCCCTGACTTCTCCTAAATTCATGACTTATGTTATGAGTATGCGGTGCTCAGCTCAAGCGGGCAGAACAGGGTTGGCTAGACGAGTGGTTGCCAGACTAAAAAATAAGGTCGCAATTGTCACAGGCGCGGGGTCGATAGGGCCAGGGTGGGGGAACGGAAAAGCCGTTGCAGCACTCTTTGCCCGTGAGGGGGCCCATGTTATCGCTGCCGATCGGGACATAAGGGCAGCAGAGGAAACGGCTAAGATTATATTAGATGAAGGCGGGCTTTGTACGGTCGTTGAGGTGGATGTGACCAACGCTGCCTCCGTCGCAGCGATGACTAAAGCTGTGCTCGATATGCACGGGCGTGTCGACATTCTCCACAACAATGTGGGTGCCACTGGTCAGCTCGGTGGCCCAATCGATGTTAGCGAAGAAGACTGGGACCAAACATTCACAATCAATGCCAAAAGCATATATTTGACTTGCAATGCCATATTGCCTGCGATGCTAAAGGCTGAACGTGGCTCTATTATTAACGTCTCCAGTATAGCGGCAATTCGCTACACTGGGATCCCGTACGTCTCGTATGCTGCAAGCAAGGCTGCCGTATTGCAGTTTACCCAAAGTGTTGCGCTCCAGTATGCGGCTAAAGGCATACGCTGCAATGCTCTCTTGCCGGGTTTAATTGACACACCAATGGTGCATGCTCAGTTGACCGGGCATTATGGGGATAAAGAGGGAATGTTAGATCGACGTAATGCTACTTCGCCGACTGGGAAGATGGGCGATGCTTGGGATGTAGCGTACGCTGCACTTTATCTGGCCTCTGACGAGGCCAGATACGTGAACGGGACATCTTTGATTGTCGACGGTGGCTTGACTGCAGGTATTGGACCGCCTGCGTAGTACGCACAAACTTCAGGAGACGAATTTTGTTTTACGAGACTGTCGACAATGACCACGGTCTTCCCCATGACCCTTTCAAAAGTTGCATAGTACCCCGACCGATTGGTTGGGTAAGTACTGTCGATGGTAATGGGGTAGTTAATCTGGCTCCGTACAGCTTTTTCAACGGCGTTGCCGGCAATCCGCCGATGGTGATGTTTGCGAGCAACGGCCGTCAACCCCACGGGCTCAAAGACACAGTGACCAACTGTGAGGAGACTGGAGAATTTGTGGTCAACTTGGCAATCTGGAGTCTACGAGAGCATATGAACCAGACCAGTGCTCCTGTTCCACGTGACATAGACGAGATGGAACTCGCGAATTTGACTATAGCTTCATCACAACTAGTCAAGCCGCCGCGCGTAAAAGATAGTCCCATCCACATGGAGTGCCGGCACTTTCAAACCATTGATTTGCCGTGTGATAAACCAGACCATAGAAATGTTATCGTCATTGGGCATGTTGTTGGAATCCACATTGACGAGTCACTTTTGGTGGATGGCAAGGTTGACCTTAGTCGTTGCCGCCCGATTGCTCGTTTGGGCTACATGGAATACGCCCGAGTCGATTATATTTTTACGATGGAGCGTCCTATAGCGTAGGTACTCTTGCATTCGTGGGCTATTGGTAGTTTCTCGTTGTGATAGATTTTAGGAATTCCTATTCAGCGATTGCGTCTATAAGCCCAGCAGGCTGCAAGTCTGATGGTTTTTATGCAAGGTGCTACTAGCCTCATCGAAACTGTGTTTAGCAAGAAGGTCCTTACTTACCTAGACACTCTCGTTTGCTTTTATTATAAGGCGACGGCACGAAATGACTTTGGGCCCAGGTAGCTCAGTTGGTAGAGCAGCGGACTGAAAATCCG
>PTKE01000116.1 GCA_002937585.1 Alphaproteobacteria bacterium MarineAlpha9_Bin6
CTGTATCCCGCGGGATGGACTGTTTCGTGCGTGGAAAATAAATAGCCAATTACTGTGTTGTCTTTTAGAACTGCCGCAATCGGAGGGTCCCCTGCTACTTGATTGCGTCCGCTTGACTCCGGGAACAGTTGTTTTACCAACGGAGGTGTCAAACGGTTCTCTAACGGCTCGGTCATATCGGCATAAGCCGAACCATACGTCACCATAAGTGCGCAGGCAAAGATTAGTTGGGTAAGGAATGGTTTAAACACTATCGTGGCCCCTGATGGGGTGTGGATTCAAATATGTTTCTGGTAAAAATTGGTATGCTAAGGACCATGACAACAGAGTTCCCAAAGGGGTCAGCTTAATCCAATCTTCATCGAGTTACATGTTGGGGTAGTTGGGGCCACCACCACCCTCGGGTGTTTCCCAGTTAATATTTTGGGTCGGATCTTTAATGTCGCAGGTTTTGCAATGAACGCAGTTCTGGGCATTGATTTGCAGTCGTGGATTGGAGCCATCGTCCTCACGGAGAATTTCATAGACACCTGCTGGGCAGAAACGTTGTTCGGGAGCTTCATAATTAGGAAGGTTAAGCGTTATTGGCACACTTGTGTCCCTTAGCTTCAAATGTACTGGCTGGTTTTCTTCGTGATTAGTGTTGGAAAGATACACTGATGAAAGCCGATCAAAACTTATCTTGCCGTCGGGGTTTGGGTAGTTGATCGGCTTGCAATCATGGGATTTGTTCAAAGATTTATGGTCAGGTTCATGGTGAAATGTCCACGGCGCGCGGCCCCGCAGCAAATAGCTATCAATTGCGCTGTAAACCAGAGCTGGCCAGAGGCCCCAACGAAAAGCTGGGCGGATATTTCGAACTCGATAAAGTTCGGGCCACACCCAGGAAGATTTCAAAGCTTGTTCATAACCGAAAGCTTCCAAGCTGCTATCATTGGAGCTTTCTTGTTTGATTAAGCCGAATACAGCTTCAGCTGCCAACATTCCTGACTTCATGGCCGTGTGGGTGCCTTTGATTTTTGGCACGTTCATGAATCCTGCTGTGCATCCAATTAAAGCCCCTCCAGGGAAAGTGAGTTTGGGAATTGATTGAAACCCACCCTCGTTGAGCGCACGAGCGCCATATGCGATGCGCTGTCCGCCCTCTAAAACTGGGCGGATCCTAGGGTGAGTCTTGAAACGTTGAAATTCCAGAAATGGATCAAGGTGGGGATTCCGGTAATCAAGTCCAACTACAAAACCGATGGCAATTTGGTTTTCCTCCAAATGGTAGAGAAACGAACCACCATAGGTTTGCGAGTCTAAGGGCCAACCAATCGTGTGCACGACTGCACCTGGTTCATGAACCTCGGGTCGAACTTCCCAAAGCTCCTTGATGCCGATGCCAAAAGTCTGAGGATCGACGCCTTGGCGCAATTGGAAGCGGTCGAACAACGTCTTTGTGAGTGAGCCCCGGCAACCTTCGGCAAACAATGTCTGTTTGGCATGCAATTCTATGCCTGGTTGGTGGTTCTCGGTTGGGGTCCCATCTTTGCCAATACCCATGTCGCCAGTGGCGACGCCGCGCACCTCCCCATTGTTGCCATAAAGGACCTCTGCAGCAGCGAACCCAGGGTATATTTCCACACCCATCGTTTCGGCCTGCTCCCCCAGCCAGCGGCAAAGACTACCCAGTGAAATGATAAAATTCCCGTGATTGCGCATTTGAGGTGGTGTAAACGGAAAGCGGAAACTTCTCTGTTGGCTCAAATAGAGAAAGCTATCGCGGAGGACCGGTGTATTTAGTGGTGCACCCTGATCTTTCCAATTCGGGAGCAGCTCGTCGAGTGCACGGGTCTCAAGAACAGCGCCCGACAGAATATGGGCACCTACCTCAGAGCCTTTTTCGAGCACGCAAACGCTAATCTCTTTGTTTTCCTGTTCTCCCAGTTGGCGCAATTTTATCGCTGCGGCTAAGCCACTTGGGCCAGCACCGACGATGACTACGTCATACTCCATCGTCTCGCGATCCATATTTACTCCAAACCTTTATCGACTAACATTCGCATTCAAAGCATATGACCCCTGCGCGGCAACGGCTATGCCGCATTCTTCAGAAGTGGCAACACTTCTCGGTGAAGGATTGGATCCCCGCATGCGATCACGGAAGCACTTTTTTCGGCTGGACCGCCTGTCCATCCTGTGACCACTCCACCTGCGCCCTCAATGATGGGGATTAGTGCGTATATATCCCAGGGCTTAAGGTCATTTTCGGTAATCAGGTCGATGGCACCTGATGCAAGCATGCCATAAGCACAGCAATTGCCGCCAAATTGTGTCAGGTGGGTCTCTCGCATCAGTCGTTGAAAGACCACCTCTTGCGCAGGCGTCGCCATCATCCGTGGGTCAGTTACGGAATAGATTGCTTGATCAAGGCGGGAACACTTACGGGTTTTAATGGGTTTCCCGTTTAAAGAGCTACCTCGAGCTGTGCCGATGAAACGGTCTTTCATGACCGGTTGATCAAGTACTCCTAGGATGGGCCGCTTTTGGTAACCAAGCCCGATTAAAGTGCCAAACATGGGGAGGCCAGCAATAAATGCACGGGTTCCGTCAATAGGATCAAGAACCCAGCAGAATTCAGCATCAGGATTGTGATCGTCAAATTCTTCCCCAATTACGCCATGATCTGGATAGTGGGACGTGATTAGGTCGCGCATTGCTTCCTCCGACTCGCGATCTGCACGAGTAACCGGTTGCCCAGTATCACTGTCCGTAGGTTTGTCATCGATCGAAAGACCACTGCGGAAGTATGGGGTAATGATTTTCCGGGCGGTATCGGCCAAGCGCCCGGCAAAAGAGCACAGCTCATCCATTTGAGTGTCGGATAGATTGCTCATCTAAAAAGTTTCTGCACAACAACTAAGCTCCCATCTCTATGGTTTCTAATCTTCCGCTTATTCATTGTGAAAAGGTCAGGAAGGCAATTT
>PTKE01000012.1 GCA_002937585.1 Alphaproteobacteria bacterium MarineAlpha9_Bin6
CTTTCTTGAACTCCAGACGAAAATATAGATTTGATGACATGCTGTTATACAATATGCCTAAAAATTAGTCAAGAGGTAAACCCATGGCTCAAAAATGAGTAAACATTAGTCATTTCATGTTTGGTGTTCTGTCTGTGATGATCCGCCATTCGAAAATGGATGCGTAGACGCATATTATGACTCCTGTGGAAATCCGAGTCTGTGCCAGGAGTCTACATGTATGCGTTCGGAAAGCTTTAAATGCTCGGGGATCCAGTAACTACTTTATGTGCTCGGTGCTTCAGGAACTGCTGCATCCTATCGCTACGTCAAATCGGCGCGACCCGCAGAGGGTGTTGACGAGGTAATGGTACCCGGTGATCCAGAACGTGCCGCAAAGGCCAAGCGCCAGGAGAGTGGGATTTCGGTCGACGACGAAACCTGGCGTCAAGTTCTAGGTGCCGCGAATTCGGTCGGTTTAAGATCCAGCGACATTGATCAACTTATTGCGGCATGACTGAAAGTTTTTGGGTTGCTTGCAGTCTAGTTCTAAATAGTCGCCTCATCGATGCGGTTTGTCTCAATCTGAATATCGTTTGAATTGTCCCCGAAATGTCTAGGTATCATGTTTACATGCGGTGACGGTCTGAGTTTCGCGTATACCGTGTGCCGCGGGCAGGGGGATTTCGAGGCGGGCCGGCGAAACATTGGGCGACTGCCATCCATCTGTTAGCGGTCTTGCCAACGACATTCAGTGTGGTGTCTTGGATATTTCTGGTTTGCGTGACCACCTGGCAGAATTCAGTCGCTGATCCCTCGATGTGGTTATCCTCGCAATGGTCGTTGAATTCCCACACATCGCCGGTAGGCCCACAGAGGCGCAAAAACGGCTTGTTATATGGCGTTTCCTCGCCACGATTCACAAAGGTCCAGCCAAAAGTGTTGTTGCCGATTACCACGATATTTTTGATGTAATTGCTGTCTTCGCGCACCACTCCTAAAAGGTCATAAACTTCTTGGCCGTGAGACCAAGTTTCCATTAGGCGGGCAGTGATACTGGACAAAACACTCATATCTGGTCCAGCCCACTTGACGCGTTTTTTTGGGTCAGCTTCTCGGAAACTGCCGGCCATGCCAGTGTAGTAATCTCGCCATAACCTCAGAAGAGACTGACCTTTGATACCATCTAATTGCCTGTCGGTGTAGGCAACAAGGCTTTCTCCCGTCTTCTGGCTTTCCTGAAGATTTTTCAGTAACTGCAGAATTCCCTGCTCGTCTTTGAGGGACATATCAGCAGCATAGTTAAAATAGTGCAGGTGTTGTAATACGGTGTTGAGTGTCCAGTCTTTGAACTGAGTAGTTTGTTCTAAATCCTCGTCACTCAGCGGTTTAAGCAGTTGATACAATGCGTCGCTTTCTGTTTTGAAGTCTACCGCTTGTTGCAGCATTTGCCTTTTTCTCTCACTGTGCGGTTTTAGGTTCCAAAAGCTTTTGATAGTCGTTTTCTAGGTAGCCTTGATTTCAAATAACAATTTGTTGGCTCACCTTTTTAGGATGTGGGGCAGCTAATGGCAAAGTGTTGGTTGGCAATTGTGGTGAGCAGTATGGTTAACAAGACACGAACCGAAGCGGTTGGTGATAAACTATCTCGTGCAGGCCGTTCGGGCCGTCTCATTCTTTTGTGTTATAATGAATAACTACCAACTTTTATTGGGTGTTAATTGAGGGGTCATTCCTGAGCGAGATAATATCTTGACTGTAAACCACTATTTAACTGAGGCTTCTAACTTATTAATCGAAGCGGCAAAAGGTGACCTCGATCAGCCCGTCGCTGCGACAATTGAAACCCTAGTACGGGTGATCGGCGCAGGTAAACCCGTATTGGTTTGTGGTAACGGTGGTTCCGCTGCAGATGCCATGCATATTGCTGGCGAGTTGGTGGGACGTTATTTGCTTGATCGCCCCGCGTATAAGGTTATTTCGCTTGGAAGCGATCCGGCCGTTACCACGGCATGGAGCAACGATTTTGGTTATGAATCGCTCTTCGCTCGCCAAGTAGAGGGGCTTGGTGAGAGGGGTGGGGTATTGTGGTGCTTGAGCACGAGTGGAAACTCTGAAAATGTTGTTCGCGCTGTCGATGCTGCTAAGAACCAGGGAATGACCACTATTGCGTTCACGGGTCGAGGAGGTGGGCGATTGGCGAATTCTGATATCTTAGTTGCAGTGCCATCACCATCGACTCCCCGTATCCAGGAAGTCCATACTTGTCTTTACCATTATGTTTGTGAGCAGGTTGAGCATCGTCTGACTGGTTGAGTCAATTTATATGTTTTTGTTACTGGAATTTGCTTTTAGGGCTTTAAGCAAGGCGCATTATTTACCCTCAAACGCACATAGGCTAAAGACGTTGTAACCAAGTTTTTCCAGTCGAGATCGGCCGCCAACATCTGGTAGGTCAACAACGAAACAGCATTCTCTGACGTCCCCGCCGGTCTTTTCTATCAGATGAATAGTGGCCTCAGCGGTTCCACCGGTGGCAAGAAGATCATCAACCAAAAGCACTAATTCGCCTTCCTTAATCGCGTCAGTATGCATTTCCAATACGTCCGTGCCGTATTCAAGTTCATATGTGTGGGATACGGTAGCCGCGGGTAATTTCCCCTTTTTGCGGATAGGCACAAATCCAACACTGAGTTGGTGCGCAAGAGGTGCTCCAAAAATGAAGCCTCGTGCCTCGATTCCAGCGACCTTGTCAATTTTGATTCCGGTGTAGCGTTGTACCATTTTGTTAACGGACAGCCGGAAACCTTGTGGATCAGCGAGTAGGGTCGTGATGTCTCGGAACATAACTCCCTTTTTTGGGTAGTTGGGGATGGTTCGAATCAGAGATTTGATTGGCATCAAATTGCGCTCCAATTGATTGAAGTGTCCTGTGGCGCTCTTAAAGACCAGTAAGATACTGTGCTCTGTGGCATGATGCCACTTCCCTTCCCTTTCATGTGTTAAGGGCTTGTTGCTGAGCGATGGCACATTATATGGTTCGTTATGTTTTGGTCCGGAGAGGACGAGTGATCCCACCAGGCGACGAATAGGTTATGGGTAGAAACTACCGTCGACCATTGCGGTAACGGGAGATGATCTGGCGTACAATCGTTGCTCCCCCACTTTTGCAGTAAGCGATACCTGTCCTGGGCTTGGGTGACTCGGTGGTAAACGTTTAAAGGAGGGTTAATTGTCAAGTATTGGTGGAGGCGCGCTTCCCATCAGGCATGGTGGTTGGATCTTGGCACTTCTTTTGATTGCTATTTGTATGATTATTTCCCCCACAGACGCCCCTGTTCTTGGTCAAGAACAGAACGTGGCGCCTATAATTGAGCCCGATGGCGAGGACGCATTGGCGACTCTAAAAAGCGGGATCATCGATTTTGCGAGTGGCAGCCGATATGAGGGCGAGCTGAGCAACGGGAAAATGGACGGTGTTGGTACATTCCACTATGCCAACGGTGATATATATGAGGGTCAATTTTATGATGGACAAATGCACGGTTTCGGCCAGCTATCTTTTTCTAATGGGGACCGATATGAGGGCGTGTTTGTCGCCGGCAAACGCGAAGGCCGAGGGTTGTTGATTTTTTCCAATGGTCATCGTTATGAGGGAGATTTCAGTGATGGCCAAATGGATGGCGAAGGTGTCTTGATTTTTGCTAACGGAGACCGCTACGAAGGCGAATTCTCTGCCGGGACGCGGCATGGCAAGGGCGGGTTTATGTTTGCCAATGGTGACACTTTTGAGGGCACCTTTTCGGACGGAGAGATGCACGGTACGGGGGTGTTTACCTTTGCCAGTGGGCACCTCTATGAGGGTGATTATGTCGGAGGTCTTTGGCATGGGAAAGGTGAACTAACGTTAGCTAACGGAGACGTTTACCAGGGTGATTTTGTTGAAGGGCGGCGCCATGGTAAAGGCCTTTATACTTTTTCCAGCGGCAACGTTTACGAAGGAAGTTTTGCCGACGACAAGATGCACGGAGAGGGGATCTTTACGTATTCCAATGGAGATCGGTACGTGGGCACTTTTGCCGACGGTCTGCAAAACGGTCCTGGAGTGATACATTATGTTGACGGTGGGCGCTTTGAAGGGGCTTTTCAAAATGGCAAACGCTCTGGCAAGGGCGTTATGGTCTATGCCAATGGCGACCGAATAGAGGGCGAGTTTTAAGTTTGGTGCGGCGAAGTTATGGATTCGAAAAATTGTGCTGACTTGGAATTTTTTGCACGCACATTACGAATAGATGGTTTTAAAGTTGTTTGCTTCCAACGAAAATTGGTTGGGTTAACGTGATCCAACGCTGATTCTTATTGATTTGGCTTCCTTACTTGACTCGATAAGGCTGCAAAGTTCTCAATCCGTAGATAGGGTGTGAAAATGATTCCTGCCAAATCGGAACCAACGTTCGGTCGGCCAGTCCGTCCGTTTTGAAATCCCGAGAAAATGGCACCTGCTACACTCCAAGAATGCGATGAGATTACGATTATCTTATTTGTCTCGATGCCAAGTTTAGTTTGCATCGTTTGTTGTACAGCAGCGTCGGGTTTGAAGGTTGCAATGTCCTCGACAGAGAAAATGCGATCCAATATGTCTAATAAACTGGTTGCGTTGACTACCAATTTCGCCATATCGCAACAATGATCCGTGAGTGCCACGGACTTAGTGTTGAGCTTTCTAGAGCCGTGAGAGATTGTTCTACGTCGACTGGACACGAGTTAGATCTCTTATAGCTATCGGTTGAGTGACATCGTAATGCTCCTCCGTCCGACGCGGCCCATATCGCTTAGGGGTAATATCCAGGATGTGGTGAATTATTTATTGAGATGGCAGTTGCGTTTCGTCAACGCGCGAAGTCATAAATATTTGAATCGCTTTCGGTGCCGGGGGCGATTGAAATCTTCGCTTAATGGCCTGAAGGCATTATCGCATCCAGCCAATGTTGAACGGATGCCAAAAAGAGTGCCATACATCATATTGAGAGCACAAACCTTAATAGATCCTATATATCGGACCATGATGTGTGGGTTCCCATACTATTTTTTGCGTTAATGCGCATCACTTTGCTTGTTAATACTCCCGCGCAATAACTTTCGGGGGCGCCGGAATGTTTTTTTAAATACGTTTTTGCGGAGGGTAATGGGGATAATGCTGATAGGTTTTTGGTCTTGCGTCAAAAGTCGCTGAGAGCTGAGGACGGGGTATGAAATAATAGGTTCACGATTTTTGAACGCCGATATGCATTTCGACGAAAAGAGGTATTTGTTACTTCCAGAGCACATGAGAACTGTTAGGTTATTTTAGCATTCGTTATCGGGTATATTGGTTATAACTGTCGGTTTCACGGCTATTTTGAGCCATCGTACGCGATGCAGGTTTTTTGGCCATGCGCGCTCAGCCCGAAGAAATCGACTCAGGGGAGGATCGTCTTCCAACTCCCGACCTTGGTTGGGTCGGTAGTGGATCACAATTAAAAAGAAACAGGCAAAGAGATGGCGAATAAACCAGCGTCCGGCCCGCGAAGTATCGCGCTGATTGGGCCCTATTCCAGCGGCAAAACCACTTTGCTCGAGAACTTATTATCTGCAGCTGGCGCGATTTCGCGCAAGGGGACAATAAAGGAAGGAAATACTGTCGGTGATTCATCGCCAGAAGCAAGATCCCGTAATATGAGCGTGGAAATTTCTACCGCAACTTTCGAGTTCGGAAGAGAAACGTTTACAATACTCGATTGTCCTGGCTCTATAGAATTATTACAGGAGTCTCTGGATGCGCTGGTTGGCGTGGATGCGGCGGTGGTGGTGTGCGAGGCTGACGCCGATCGTGCTGTGGCAATGACACCATTGCTGCGGTTTTTAGACGTTCACAAAATACCGTTCCTCGTGTTCGTGAATAAGATGGATCGTTTGACCACGGATCTGAACTCGTTTGTGTCAGCGCTGGGTGGTCTAACCCAGCGTCCACTTGCGCTCCGCCAATTACCGCTTGTTGAAGCGGATGAAGTGACAGGTTATGTGGATGTGATACACCGACGTTGCCACAGGTATGCCTCGGATGAAGAATCGACAACAATTGATGTGCCGGAAGGGATGCAAGCCGACCTTGAAGGAACTCGCACTGAACTTCTCGAGGCTCTAGCTGACTTCGACGATACTTTGCTCGAACGCCTGCTGGAGGATGATATTCCTTCGCTAGAAGAGGCTTATGAAAATTGGAATGGAGCATTTGGGGCTGCAAAAATTGCACCGGTATTGATTGGTGCCGCAGAGTCCGGACACGGTGTACACCGACTACTAAAGTCTCTCCGACACGACGTTCCTGAAAACTCGGTGACAGCTGCCCGCGTTGGCCTGGACAAAGGCGCCGAATGTGTTGCGCAAGTTCTCAAGACGTACCATACCGCTTCGAGTGGGAAGATGTCGTTGATTCGTATATGGTGTGGTGCACTCAGGGATGGTGCTTCGCTCAATGGTCAACGTGTGGCAAGTGTTAACCGCATGGTCGGCCAGGAGATCAACAAACTGTCCGAGTCCAGGGGTGGTGATATTGTAGCACTTGGACGTATGGATGGGGTGAAGACGGGTGATATTTTATCGACCAATGGCGAGATAAGTGCGCCAGATGTTTTAAAGGTCGAGGTGTTGGCACCAATTTACGCATTTGCGGTTAAGGCCGAAAGTCGTCAAGACGAGGTTAAATTGTCGGATGCTCTACAGAAGCTGGTTGAGGAAGACCGCTCCCTTAGCTTTGAGGCGGACGCCGAGACACACCAAATGTTACTAAGGGGTCAAGGTGAAATTCACCTTCAGATTGCTCTTGCGCGGGCACGTACCAAATATTCATTACCCTTAGTTACGGACCGACCTGCAGTGCCCTATAAGGAGACAATTCGGAAGCCAGTAAGCCGAATACAGGGTCGGCACAAGAAACAAAGCGGTGGACACGGCCAATTTGGCGATGTGTTCTTGGATATCAAACCATTGCCACGCGGTAGCGGCTTTGAATTTCACGATAAGATCGCTGGCGGTGTCGTACCAAAGCAGTATATTCCGGCTGTCCAGAACGGTGTGGCTGCGTATTGTGAACGCGGTCCTCTGGGCTTTCCAGTAGTTGATTTGGCCGTGACGTTAGTGTTTGGATCCTATCACGCTGTGGATAGTTCTGAGCTCGCGTTTACCACCGCTGGACGGTTAGCAATGGGCACAGGTATGCCCCAATGCAGCCCGGTACTATTGGAGCCAGTTTATACGGTTCATGTTCATGTGCCCAATGAGTTTACACCGTATATTCAACGATTGTTGAGTGGCCGACGTGGCCAGATCTCGGGTTTTGAAGCCCGCGAGGGTTGGCAGGGCTGGGATTCCGTGTCAGCTCAGCTTCCTCAGGTAGAAACGCACGACCTAATTATCGAGCTGCGTTCTCTGACGCGCGGTGTTGGCAGTTTTGACTGTGAGTTTGATAGACTTCAGGAATTGACTGGCAAACTGGCGGAGGACGTTGTTGCTGCCCGCACTACAAAGGATACTGCTTGATAATGTGCTCACCCGGAAGCTTGTTAGAACGCTACTCTAGTCTACTCTGGTTAAAAGTTTTCGGCGCTGGTGTCGCTATGCGAGTGCCCCCGGCACGGTTTGCGAGATAGAATTGCTGATGGGTCTTGTCAGCAGGCCGTTTAACGAAAATAATCTGCCGACTTTTCGCTGTCGTTGAGGTCGGCTTTCATTTTGAGGGAGGGCGTGCCGAAATTACCTCGTAACCCTACGGGGGAACATGGTTTCCGCCAAAATCGCATGATTCAGAAATTAGAAACTTCAGGTTCAACAACGTTGGACACGTTTCCAAAACTTTTGGACGATTTGGTACGCCACCTTGGAGACAGTGTAGCGATCCGGGAAAAAAATTTCGGTATTTGGCAGTCATGGACTTGGCGTGAATATATGGAAGAGGCCCGTGCCATGGCGAATAACCTCGCGAAGTGCGGTTTCAATCGTGGAGATAAGTTGGCAATCATAGGTGATAATCGCCCCGAACTTTATTTTGGAATTATGGCAACTCAAATGTTGGGTGGAGTTCCGGTGCCCATCTATCAAGACTCGATTGCTGATGAGATGGTGTACATCCTCGAACATGCAGAAATCAGCTTTGCCATCGTCGAAGATCAGGAGCAGGTCGATAAGCTGCTATCTATCCGCGACAAATTGCCTAATCTCGATTTTGTCATTTATGAGGACGACCGAGGTTTGCGAAATTACGAAGAGCATGGCCTAATGTCTTACGCTGCGGCACGAGAGCAGGGATTTTCGTTTGCCGCAGAAAATCCAAAATTCGTTGACGAACAGATCCAGAAGACTCAGGGAACCGATCTGGCAGTTATGCTCTACACCTCGGGCACAACGGGTAAGCCCAAGGGCGTCATGCTGAGTTATGACAACGTAATTACTACGTCCCGGAGTGGCATTGCACACGATAAGTTAACGGTGAATGAGAGTTTGGTTGCCTATATGCCGATGGCTTGGATTGGCGATCATTTATTTTCTTATGGCGAAAGTCTTTGCATCGGTTTTACCGTAAACTGCCCGGAAAGCGCGGATACAATCCTGCAAGATGTACGAGAGATAGGTCCGACGTGTTTCTTCGCGCCGCCCCGTATCTGGGAGAATATCCTCACCACGGTGATGGTCAGGATAGAAGATGCTGCTTGGTTGAAGCGAAAGATGTTTTATTATTTCATGAAGGTAGCGGAGCGTATCGGGCCATCTTTAATGGATGGGAAACCAGTTTCTCTCCCAGATCGTTTACTATACGGGCTGGGCAGGTTCCTTGTTTATGGTCCACTCAGGGATAACCTGGGTTTCTCAAAAATGCGGGTGGCTTACACGGCGGGTGAGGCAATTGGCCCGGAAATTTTTACCTTCTACCGATCGATTGGTGTGAACATCAAACAGCTATATGGAATGACAGAAGCCACTGCTCTTGTAGTGGGGCAGGCTGATGGTGAGGTTTACCCCGATTCGGTGGGGGTTCCTTATCCTGGTGTCGAACTGCGGATAGGTGACAATGGGGAAGTAATGTTCCGCAGTCCCGGTGTATTTCAGGGCTATTACAAAAACCCAGAGGCAACTGAGGAGACGAAAACTGCTGACGGTTGGATTAAATCAGGGGATGCTGGGTTAATCGACGCTGATGGTCAGCTGCGGATAATTGACCGCGCAAAGGATGTCGGGAAGCTAAACGATGGCACAATGTTTGCTCCAAAGTACATAGAGAACAAGCTCAAGTTTAGCCCTTACGTGCGCGAGGCCGTGACGCATGGAAATGGCCGTGACATGGTGGCTGCTTTCATCAACATCGATCTTGAGGCTGTTGGTAACTGGGCCGAACGTAGAGGGATTACCTACACTAGCTACACGGATCTTGCGGCACGGCCAGAAGTCTATGACCTTGTGAATCGTGATATCGAGCGTGTTAATAACAGTCTCGCCGAAGATCCTCAATTGCGTGGGTCGCAGATTCAAAGGTTCCTGATTCTGCACAAAGAACTTGACCCAGATGACAACGAGCTTACACGGACGCGCAAAGTACGACGGGGGTTTGTTGCGGAAAAATATGCTGACTTAATTGACGCACTGTACAGTGATCGTGACAGGGTCTTCATCGATGCGCAGGTCACATTTGAGGACGGGCGCTCTGGCTCGATAAAGGCGGAACTTGCAATTCAAGATGTTTCGGTGGTTACACCAAATGTTAGTCAAGCTCAGGCGGCATGACCAAATGGTGACTGATCACAAACAAATTGGTGAGGCATTGCTGCAGGTCAACAACGTTTCGCTCAGTTTCGGTGCGGTTCAGGCATTGAGTGACGTTAGTTTTGAAGTTCGAGAACACGAAATTCTCGCTATTATCGGCCCTAACGGCGCTGGTAAATCGTCGATGCTAAACGTAATCAACGGCTTCTACACTGCGAATGAAGGTAGCATTGTCTATAAGGGAATAAGCCGAGCAAAGATGGAGCCGGCCGACGTTGCCCGTAACGGTGTTTCTAGGACCTTCCAAAATATTGCGCTCTTCCGGGGAATGACGACGCTCGACAACATCATGACGGGTCGTAATACCAAGATGCATCGAAACTTTATCTGGCAGGCGATCTATATTGGGCCGGCGCGTAATGAAGAGTTGGAGCATCGCCGAAAGGCGGAGGAGATTATCGACTTTCTTGAAATTCAGGCGATCCGAAAGACGCCGGTTGGGCGCCTCCCGTATGGTTTGCAAAAGCGCGTGGAGTTGGGCCGTGCCCTGGCCGCTGAACCGGAACTCCTGTTATTGGACGAGCCGATGGCTGGCATGAATACCGAGGAAAAAGAGGATATGTGCCGATTTATCCTTGATGTGAATGAAGAATTTGGCACGACGATCGCTCTGATTGAACATGACATGGGCGTGGTTATGGACATCTCTGATCGCGTCGTTGTGCTTGATTACGGGAGAAAGATTGCTGACGGGTCGCCAGATGAAGTGCGCGGCAACCAGAGTGTTATTGATGCGTATCTCGGTGTTTCACGTGAATGATAGTGGTCTGATGCTTTAGTGCAGAAATAGAAACTATGGATTTTCTTTATTCGGTTACTGCTGATCCGGTCCTGCAAATTGTCGAGGATCCGGTTTTCTTTCTCCAAATCATCCTCGAAGGTCTGATGGCAGGAGTGATGTACTCGCTCGTCGCCCTCGGTTTCTGCCTTATCTACAAGGCGTCGGGCGTGTTCAATTTCGCTCAGGGGGTCATGATGGTCCTCGCCGTGATGTGTATGGTCACGGTCTATGACGCAGGTTTTGGCATTCTGTTGGCGCTCCTCGTTGCGATGGTATTCATGGTGGGCTTGTCCTTTGCTATCGAGCGCGTTGTGTTGCGGCCAATGGTGAACCAGCCGCAAATCATTTTGTTCATGGCAACCATAGGGCTTGCATTTTTTCTTGAAGGTTTTGGGGAATTCATTTTTGGTGGTTCTTCGCAAAAAATCGTCCCGACAGAAGCGTTGCATATTGGTCGAGACGCGCTGTTGATACCGATGTTTGGGAGTGAGATTCGGTTGCAGCAACTTGATTTAACAGCAGGTGTTTGTGCTGCTTTATTGGTGGCGACCTTGGCACTTTTTTTTCAGAAGACGACCGTTGGGCGTGCGCTGCGCGCGGTCGCCGACGATCACCAAGCAGCGCTTTCGGTTGGTATTCCACTCCGGTCCATGTGGGTGATCGTTTGGTCTGTGGCCGGGCTCGTTGCGCTCGTAACAGGTATCATGTGGGGGGCGAGCAGCAGCGTAGATTTCAGTCTTGTTCTGATTGCAATGAAGGCTTTCCCAGTTCTGATACTGGGTGGTTTTACCTCTGTTCCAGGGGTGATAGTCGGTGGTCTGATAATTGGGGTAGGGGAAAAAGTTGCTGAACTCTACTGGGGAGATGCCCTTGGAGGATCCATCGAGGAGTGGTTTGCTTATGTGTTGGCATTGGTCTTCCTTATGTTCCGCCCACAAGGTTTGTTTGGCGAAAAGATCATCGAGCGGGTGTAGACGGTGATTTATCGTGAAACAGGCCAATATAAGGCCACATACGGTGCGGATCAGCAGCTCTTTCCGATCGTTCAGGACCGGTACTTTTTTTTCGCCTTTATGGCGTTTTTAGTAATTTATCCGGTATTTTTCGGATCGGATTACCTGTTTCAAGTCGTGCTTTATCCGGTCCTGGGTCTGGGCCTTTGTGCTTTAGGTCTAAACATTTTAACTGGATATTGTGGACAGATTTCACTTGGTACGGGCGGGTTTATGGCAATCGGCGCCTATTCCTTCTTTAAGATCACTACGATCTTCCCCGATTTAAACATCCTGATCATATTTATTTTTGCTGGTCTTATTTCAGCCCTCTTTGGCATTTTGATTGGCCTGCCAAGTTTACGAATCAAAGGGTTTTATCTAGCAGTTACTACTCTCGCCGCGCAGTTTTTTGTTGAATGGTGCATTAACCGCAGCGATTGGCTGTCCAATTACAGCCCGTCGCATACGATCGGTGCGCCACCGCGCGAATTGTTCGGCTTCCTGGTGATGGGACCCGAAGCGCCGGGCTCGGCTAAATACCTTGTGATGCTATTCATCGTCGCTGTGATGACGCTGTTTGCTAGGAATCTGGTGAGAGGGCGGATTGGCCGCTCCTGGATGGCAATCCGAGATATGGATATCGCCGCTGAATTAATCGGAATTCGACCGCTATTCACTAAGTTATCCGCTTTTGCCATCGGCTCGTTTTATATTGGCGTCGGTGGCGCTATGCATGTGATGTTTAATCTGGAGAACGTTGATCCGGAGGCGTTCGAAATCTTCTCAACTTCCTTCCCGATATTATTTATGATTATGATCGGGGGACTAGGTAGCATTCTCGGGGCTTATATGGGAGCAGCGTTCATTGTGCTGCTGCCGGTGCTGCTTCGGAACGCGTTCCCGTTCTTGGGAATCGACATTGCTTCCCATGTCATACAGCATATTGAGTTCATGTTATTTGGCGGTTTGATCGTCTTTTTCCTGATCGTCGAACCAGCGGGCCTAGCCCGACTATGGCAAATTTTGAAAGAAAAACTTCGTCAGTGGCCATTTCCATACTAAGAGACTCGCAGAGGAGAGTAATTGCGTCACGTTTCGGGTCAATGGTAAGGTAATAGTTGTTGAAGACAAGTTTCTGCTTAGCTTTTGGATTCAGGGAGGAATAAATGAAGTTCGGCAAATATTTAATCAGCCTCCTAGCTGCAGTTGCCGTGATCTGTCCGCTTTCGACCACAGCGGTTGCTGAGGATGGCTTATATATCCCGATGTTCACGTACCGCACGGGGCCTTTTGCTCCAGGCGGTTCGAAGATTGCCAACGGCCTTACCGCGTATTTCGAAATGATCAGCAAGCGCGATGGCGGGATCGAAGGTCAGAAAATCATCTGGGAGGAATGTGAGTTTGGCTACAAGACTGACCGTGGTGTTGAGTGTTACGAGCGGTTGAAAGGAAAAGGTAGCCTGATTTCCAATCCCTTTAGCACGGGCCTGACCTACAAGCTGATTCCAAAGGCCCCGGTGGATAAAATTCCGATCCTCTCCATGGGTTATGGCATGAGCGGTGCGGCGGATGGACGTTGGTTCCCGTGGGTCTTCAACTTCCCGACAAGCTATTGGTCGCAAGCTTCCGCCTTTATCCGCTATGTGGGTACCGAAATGGGCGGCATGGACAATTTGAAGGGCAAGAAGATCGGGCTGATTTTCCTCGAATCAGGTTATGGCCGCGAGCCAATCAAGTTGTTCGAGACTTTGGGCGAGAGATTTGGCTACGAGTTCAAGCACTGGGCAATCCCGGCGAAGCAGATGGCGGACCAGCGGAGCCAATGGCGCAAGATCGTGCGTTGGAACCCAGATTATATGTTCATGTGGGGTTGGGGTGTGATGAATCCCACAGCGGTCTCGCGTGCGGGCGAGTTTGGTTATCCGATGGACCGTTTTATCGGTGTTTGGTGGTCAGGTGATGAACTCGATACCAAACCGGCGGGTATCAAAGCGAAGGGTTACCGTGCAGGTACGTTCCATGCGCCGGGTGCCTTCGCGGAGGTCCACAAGGACATTCTGAAATTCACCTATGACAACGATATGGCGTTGGCCAAGGAGCACAACTACGGCGACGTGCTGTGGTCACGTGGTGTCTTCAACGCAATGCTGATAGCCGAGGGCCTTCGCAATGCTATCTTGGAGTTCGGTAGTAATATTACCGGCGAGGAGATGCGTTGGGGACTTGAGCATATCGACATGACGGACGAGCGCTTGGAAGAACTCGGTGCGACGGGTTTTGGTAGGCCCTTTAAGGTGACCTGCTCAGATCACGAGGGCAATGGTCCGGTGTTGTTTCAGGAGTGGGATGGTGAGAAGTGGGTTATCGTCAGTGATTGGGTCGAGCCAATGCGTGAAATTGTTCGTCCAATGCTGGAAGAGGCAGCTGCCACCGAAGCCGCGAAGTGGAACTACACGATGCGAGACGACTGTACATAAGAACGTGCTGCAATATTGACTGGACATAGACCGATTCCCGAGGAGGGCGTGATGCTCTCCTCGGAGTTATTTTGAGACTATCGATTTTTGTGTGGAAGCCCGTAGCATTTTAACTTCAAGGAATTATGGAAAAATGGCTGCGAATGGTGGTGCTCTTCTCAAAGTAAAAAACGTCGAAGTCATTTACGACCACGTCATTTTGGTTTTAAAAGGCGTTTCTTTTGATGTACCAGAGGGCGGGATTGTTGCTTTGTTGGGGGCTAACGGGGCAGGCAAAACAACGACGCTAAAGGCGATCTCAAATTTGCTACGCTCGGAACGCGGCGATGTCACAAAGGGCTCTATCGAATATCTTGGTGAACGGGTCGACCAACTATCATCGAATGATCTGGTTAAGAAAGGCGTCATCCAAGTTATGGAGGGCCGGCACTGTTTCGAACATTTGACGGTCGAGGAAAACCTTTTGACTGGGGCTTATACTCGCCGTGACGGTCGTGCAGAGATCTATAAGGACCTGGAACTGGTATACGACTACTTTCCGCTCTTAAAAGATCGTCGGCGCTCCCAAGCCGGCTATACGTCGGGCGGCGAACAGCAAATGACAGCCCTTGGGCGGGCTCTTATGGCGCGCCCGAAAATGATTTTGTTGGACGAGCCCTCGCTAGGTTTGGCGCCGCAACTCGTTGAAGAAATTTTCGATATCGTTCGACGGCTCAACGAGGATGAAGGAGTAACTTTTTTGCTTGCCGAGCAGAACACGAATATGGCGCTCAAATACGCTGATTACGGATATATTTTAGAAAATGGTCGTATCGTAATGGATGGTGAAGCTGCAACTCTACGTGAGAATGAGGACGTGAAAGAATTTTACCTTGGACTTTCAAGCGGCAAACGGAAAAGTTATCGCGACGTTAAACATTATAGACGCCGCAAAAGGTGGTTAGCATAAAGTCGCTACGTTACCAGTGTGCATTATTTTACGTTACCATTGCGCTTCATTATTTGTATCTGTTCTAGCGTAATTTCTTCCCGATTAGGGAAACGGACGGACTAAGTCTGGTTTTTGGCAGTACGGGCCTTGTTAAAATAATTCTTTTTCGCAATTGCACGTTTGGCTAAGTTGTATAACAATACGACGTCGCTAGAGAAAATGTGACGTGTTTTTGATTTGATGGGTCGCGTGGACTTTTGCGACGAGAACTAGAATCATTTAACAATAGCGATCTATAGAGGTTTCGTTAGCATGGCACCAACGAAAACAAAGAAGAAAACGAGTAAGCGGAAGACCGCTGCTCGAAAGACGATCCGGAAGACTGCACGCAAGACGACGGTTCGGAAGACTGCACGCAAGACGACGGCCCCGAAGACTGCACGCAAGAAGACTGCAAGCAAGAAGACTGCACGCAAGACGACGGTTCGGAAGACTGCACGCAAGAAGACTGCACGCAAGAAGACTGCAAGCAAGAAGACCGTTCGGAAGACTGCGCGCCGAACTACCTCTCGTCGGGCTGGCGGCCGCAAAACTAAGGCAAGGGCTAAGTCCAAAGCTCGAACGCTTAAGCCCGGTGCCAGGTTGGCGGACCGGGCGCTTGAAACTACGACCCAGCGATTTGCGTTGGTGTCGCGACTCATTGCTCGAGCTTTTGCCCAACGGCTGGCCCCAAAAGGCATTGGCTATGGGCAATTTCCTGTGCTGCTTTGCCTCTGGGACGAGGACGGCATCACGCAGAAAACTCTAAGCGAAAGGATTCGCATCGAAGCGCCAACCATGGTGCGGACCCTAGATCGGATGGAGCGTGACAATTTGGTGTCACGTGTTCGAAGCATAACCGATAGACGTCAAATTCATGTGAGATTGACCGAAAAGGGGCGGAGATTGAAAAAAGTGCTGGCTCGGTTGTCAAGCGATGTAGACAAAACTGCATTGGCTGGATTAGGTCGCGCGGGGCACCAAACCCTACGTGTGTTGCTCGGGCGGTTGATCCAGAATTTGGAGCAAGACATTGCTCTAGATGTTTGAGCCAAGCAGTTGTGGCGTATTGTGCGCTGCAAAGATCTGAAAAATGGGGCCGTGGTGAAAGATCACCGCGGCCTTGTTTCTTTTTCTTGATTACTTTCTATGTACCCTCAGCTGGCAGCGGTCTGTGTCTTTTGGTGTATGGCGCTAACTACTATGATTTGTTGTTCGTACCGGTGTTACGGTGTGGTTTTAATTCTCAAGTGCAGGCTTGGTCCGGCCCATAATACGTTCTGTTAGGTTGTTTAGTCGATCGCCAGATCTGTGATTGGGTCAGCTCCGTGCTGAGTGACAGAAAGTTTATTAAGAACGGAAATGGGCTCTCAAATTCGTTTTTAGGGAAAAGTCACCCTTTCATTGACAGGGGACTTATCAATGCCGACAAATCGGCGTTTCGATTACTCAAAGGACTGGACGTATCATGGCTGATAATCTGGATCGACAATATGGAGAGTTCAAGACTCTCAAGTTCGACCGGCCGGCAGATCGTGTGTTGCGGATCATTTTGGACCGACCCCAGAGCCTTAACTCGATTACCGCAGAGATGCATCGTGATCTAGTTCGGGTGTGGTCTGCTGTGAGCGACGACCCTCACACCAATGCGGTTATAGTGACCGGCGCGGGAAAGGCATTTTCGGCTGGGGGTGATTTCCGCTTGGTAGAGCAAAATGCTGCTACTTTTGAAGCCCGGGCGAGGGTTTTTCATGAAGCTCGGGATCTAGTGTACAATATCATAAATTGTCAAAAGCCTACCATTTCGGCGATCCGAGGGCCCGCGGTAGGTGCTGGGTTGGCGGTAGCGTTGTTGTGCGATATTTCCATCGCTTCCAAATCAGCCCGAATTATCGATGGGCACACTCGTCTTGGGGTAGCTGCGGGCGATCATGCTGCGATCATTTGGCCGCTACTTTGTGGTATGGCTAAAGCAAAATATTACCTGATGCTGTGTGAGACTGTACGCGGAGAGGAGGCGGAAAGGATTGGGTTGGTATCCCGTTGTGTGGAAGACGAGCACTTAGACGAAACTGCGCTCGAGGTAGCAACTAAGCTCGCGTACGGCTCTCCAACCGCTATCCAGTGGACTAAATATACTCTTAACAATTGGCTGCGCATGGCAGGTCCAATCTTTGATTCTTCGGCGGCGCTAGAAATGCTGGGTTTCTCGGGTCCTGATGTACTTGAGGGAGTTGCATCTTTGCGAGAAAAACGTGCTCCGAAATTTAGCTCTACGGCTCCGACATAAGATCCGGTTTACTCGCTAGCAACAAAGTGCATTTTTTAACAGACTGCTTGAAGTGAAAACTTAGTGAGAAGTCCGATTCGTTTCTTTCGCTAACTTCTTGGGGTCTCAGCATATGGATCGAATCCAAATCACCAGTTGTCGACATCGCTTTGTTCCGCCTCTTTGTTAGTCTGCACCGAATTGTGGATTGGGATTAAAGACTGCAGATAGATTGCGATCGCTGACTGATCGTCAACAGTCAAGTGGCTGGTGCTGTGCTCGACTACATCAGCCATCGAGCTTCCAACAACATCTCCATCCGGCAAAAATCCAGTTTGGAGAAGCCAGGTGATGTCGCTTTGGCTCCAATCACCAATGCCCGTTTCTCGGTCGGGCGTAATGTTGGGCACTTTCTCACCATCGGGTCCTTGTTTTGTACCAGCGTACGCGTATTTCGATTTAGTGGCGCCTAAGAGATTCCTCGGAGTGTGGCATTCGCTGCAATGCCCGAGGGCGGTAACTAGATAGGATCCGCGATTCCATTCAGGAGAATGGGTGGATTCCGTTCGGTGAGTTACAGGGCGAAAGAACATCAATTTCCAAGCCCAATTGGCAAGTCGAATGGAGAAGGGAAATTTCACATCGTGCTTACGGTTCGGCGCACGTGATAATGGAACGGTACGTAAGTACGCCCAAAGATCGGAGAGGTCATCAGCTGTGATTCCGGAGTAAGCCGTATATGGGAAGACGGGATAATAGTGGGTGCCGTCTGGAGATACACCTCGGGTCATAGCTGTGATGAAGTCATGTTTATTCCAATTTCCAATGCCGTACTTGGGGTCGGCAGTGATATTGGGTGTGTAAAAAGTGCCAAATGGAGTCTTCAGTGCCCGCCCACCGGCAAGCAGTGTGCCACCGTGCTCGTAGTCTGTGTGGCATGCAACACATCCGGCTGCGTGCAGTAAATAGGCGCCGCGCGAAACCCTTTCAGCACTTGAAGTATTCTCGCTAGCAAATGCGCAGAACGAGAATATTGCCAGCGTTACCGTGGTCGTTAAAGTCCGACGCGCGTCCCTAAACGCAACGCTCGAGCATAACATCGCCACTCAGCCGGCAAGGAGGACTACATTTTTTTTCTATATGGTTTGTGGCATCCACCGCAAGATTTACCCAACGCACCAAGTGCCTTACCAATTGTTGCGATGTCGTTAGAAGCAGCGGCGCCTATCATATTTTCTGCAGCATCCTGTGCGTCAGCTAGCGCTTTGTCGAAGCCGGCGCGGTCGTCCCATACCTTAGCGAGCGCATTTGTTTTGCCGCCTTCTGTACCTGTGGGAAACAGTTTACCAAAATTTTCCAGGCCATCAGCAATCGCTTGGGCATCTGCCGCAAGATTAGCTGTAGTGGTTACCTGCCCCTTAACCACCGCAGCAATATTTGTAATATGCGCGCCGTTACCTTTCATCACGTTTTGGCGGAACTTGATGATATTTTCTGGTTCGTCTGCAGCATGCGCGGTGGATAGGCTGATGATCGTGCACACGGTCGCGATTGCAGTCAATATATGCTTGATTGGTGCAGCCATATTCATCTCCTTTTGTTGTCTGAATGCATCCGTAAGCAATTCAGTGCAGTGTTAAGTTATAATCAAAGTGCCACAACTAGTGCTGTCTGTCAGCTGTGCTGTCCAGGGTATTTGAGTTGGTGTCTATCCCGTTTTCAAATAAGCTGCGCTACTACAAACGTTTTGGGCGAGAAATCCCCGTTAGGGGTGATGGAAGGAAAAATTATGCACGCTATTTTGGCCCAACCGCGTGGGTTTTGTGCCGGTGTAGAGCGTGCTATTCGGATTGTTGAGGCGTCCATCGAACGCTATGGCGCCCCGGTCTATGTTCGCCACGAAATTGTTCATAACCGCCATGTAGTGGAGGAATTACGTGCCAAGGGTGCGGTGTTTGTTGAGGAGATAGACCAAATTCCGGAGGGCGCGATCACTATTTTTAGTGCCCACGGGGTTTCTGAGTGTGTTGAGAATTCGGCTCGAGCACGAGGCCTTTCAATAATAGATGCAACCTGCCCGCTGGTCGAGAAAGTGCATAAGGAGGCCCAGCGGTTTTCTTTTCAGGATCGTAAGGTCATTCTAATCGGTCATCGCGGGCATCCAGAAGTCGAGGGTACAAGTGGTCGTGTTAAAGGTGGTGTTTTGTTGGTTTCCAATGTTGCGGAAGTCGAGAATTTAGACGTAGAAGATAGTACTGATTTAGCATATGTGACCCAAACCACCCTAAGCGTTGACGACACACGGGATGTAATCAAGGCTTTGCGGCGACGGTTTCCAAATATTGTTGGTCCTGATCTTCGCGATATTTGCTACGCTACGCAGAATCGACAAAGAGCGGCGCGTGAATTGGCCAAGCGAACCGATATGTTGCTGGTGATTGGAGCGTTGGCAAGTTCGAATTCAAATCGCCTACGCGACATTGGCGAAGAAATGTCGATTCCAAGCTATTTGATTGAAGACGCGAACTCAATTGATCCAGCTTGGTTAAAGGGCGTAAAAAGGATCGGCATTACTGCAGGTGCTTCGGCACCGGAGCAGTTGGTGCAGGAGGTGATTCGATATTTGCGCAAATTCACGGCAATTGAGCTGGAGACGTTGCCCGGTATCATCGAAAGTGTAGAGTTTAAATTACCAACCGAATTGACGACTGAACAAAACTAATTAATCCTAGAGATAGGCACATACTTCATTCACATCCGCCAACAAGGGATACATAAGTGGAGGCTCAAAGCACATTATTTTCTCGAGATACAAATCTGGTGAAATCGCAATTATCGCGCGTCGTTTGCCGATTTCGCTAGGCGGGTTTGACCAATGCGGCCGAGGTTTCGCGACCAAGCGCTAACAGTACAGTATTAACAATATCAGATGCAGCTAACCCAGCATCTTGGTACATATTTGAGGGCGTCCCGTGGCTAATAAAGCGATCAGGGAGGACCATTGGCCGCACCTTGAGACCTTTGTCAAGTAATCCACTAGTTGCCAAAAACTGCATGACGTGGGCAGAAAAACCGCCAACTGCACCTTCCTCGATCGTTACCAAAACTTCGTGATTGGTCGCCAAACGACTCACCAGGTCCGTGTCCAATGGTTTGGCAAAGCGAGCATTTGCTACCGTCGTTGGCCAGCCCTGAGTAGCTAAATCATCTGCGGCCCTTAGACATTCTTGAAGACGTGCACCGAATGACAAGATTGCGATACGGCTTCCCTCGCGGATAATACAGCCCTTCCCGATTGGGAGTGGCACGCCATATTCTGGAAGATCAACGCCTACACCTTCTCCGCGCGGGTAACGCAGTGCGCTTGGTTGATCATCTATTTTCGCTGCAGTGGCCACCATATGCACCAATTCGGCCTCGTCGGATGCCGCCATGACCACAAAATTGGGGAGTGTCGTTAGGTAGGTGATGTCATAAGAACCAGCGTGGGTTGGACCGTCAGATCCGACCAAGCCTGCACGGTCGATGGCAAATCTAACTGGTAAGCACTGAATTGCTACATCGTGCACAATCTGATCATATGCTCGTTGCAAAAACGTTGAATATATGACCGCAAATGGCTTGTAGCCTTGTGTAGCCAATCCAGCAGCAAAGGTTACTGCGTGCTGCTCGGCAATGCCGACATCAAAGGTACGCTCCGGGAAGGCCTTGGCAAATGTGTCAATACCGGTGCCGGAAGGCATAGCTGCAGTGATTGCAACGATTTTTTCGTCTGTCTCAGCTTCATGGATAAGCGATTTTGAGAATATGGCTGTATAGCTTGGCACATTCCCTTTTTTTGTCGGTTGCACACCAGTTACCACGTCAAATTTACTAACGCCGTGAAATTTATCTGCAGATTTTTCTGCGGGTGGATATCCGAAGCCTTTCCGCGTTACTACATGTATCAGAACCGGTCCGCCACTTTTAGCATCACGCACATTGCGCAATACGGGTAACAAGTGATCAATATTATGCCCATCAATTGGGCCGACATAATAAAAGCCCAGTTCTTCAAATAATGTACCGCCGGTAATCATGCCTCGTGCGTATTCCTCGGCACGTTTAAATGCTTGGGCGAGAGGTCTCGGAAATTTCATTGCCACCTGCGTCGCTACATGGCGCAGACTTCGGTAGGATTTTGAAGAGATCAAACGCGATAAATAGGCGCTCATTGCCCCGACGGGAGGCGCAATAGACATGTCATTATCGTTTAAAATTACTATTAGTCGTTTTCCTAAATGTCCAGCATTGTTCATCGCTTCGTATGCCATGCCAGCACTCATGGCGCCGTCGCCGATTACCGCGATCACGTTATGGTTTTTGCTATCCAGGTCGCGTGCAGCAGCCATCCCGAGAGCGGCTGATATAGAGGTCGAAGAATGCGCCGCTCCGAACGGATCGTATTCGCTTTCTGTCCGTTTGGTAAAACCGTAAAGACCCCCTGGCTGTCTCAATGTTCGGATTCGATTCCGGCGGCCCGTAAGAATTTTATGTGGATAAGCTTGGTGTCCAACATCCCACACGAGCAGGTCATTTGGCGTATCGAATATATAGTGGAGAGCTACTGTAAGTTCTACGACTCCCAGTCCAGCGCCAAGGTGACCGCCGGTGTGCGATACCACATCTATAAGTTCCTGACGCAACTCATCTGCGAGCTGACCAAGTTCAGAATCAGGTAACTTTCGTAAATCAGCCGGAACATTAACAGTGTCCAGCAACGGGGTCGTCCTATCGAGGCTAATGATCGGTCTCCTCAGAGCCACAACGGTTTTTCAAATGCGCAATCATTTCCATAAGATGTTCAGGATACCTTACTGACATACATAGACGTAAAAGACAGGTACGTACGCTGTTTCCATTATTTGTAAGGTTCTTGTTGATGCGTGTTCCTTTAGGCTTTGTCAGCAGTGGTTGTAAAGTTAGATTAGCTGTTTCGCTCAGGGATGTTCAGCGCTTCAGGTTTGGTTGTGTCTGCTGAACGATAGCCCGACCCGTTTCTGTCAGCCTGCAGACCAGCCAGTCGGGTTTTAATGGATTTCGGAACCAGGGCTCAGCCCAGCCATGCCCAATACAGCTTCGGATCGTACGGGCGCTGATCTTCGCGCCATCCTCGTCAAAGAGAGGAAGTTTTCCTCCCGGTTGGTCCAGTCCGCGCCCGAGCCAGCGTATTTGGGTGTGCGTGGGTGCAACGGTTTTATCGGCGTATTGACTCGTACACTCGATGGAGCGCTTCACGTCCAGTCTGCTATCAATCATTTGTGTTGCCTTCCCCCCCTCTCCATCTACTAATGTGCAAGAGTCAACCCTCGTGGGCAGCACTGCATTAGGGATGGTTTTTTCTAAGCCTTATTTAATGCTCTATCCTTATCGATTCAAATTTATTATTCCTTTCCACGAGGGGCAGTCCCTAACAATTCGACTTTCCGGTTGTCGACTTCAGAACAGGTTTAGGACTTAATATTGTTGTCGAGATTCATAACCAATCTCTGGTTTATTGAATATTGACTTATCCTTACAACGTTGCATGAACCTTAAAACGAATCGTAGCGGCGAAGATGTTTCAATCCAAATCAGATTGTCGGTCAGCGGGCCAACGCCTTTGGGTCAAGTGCATCTTGAAGGCCATCACCTAAAAAATTAAATGCAATCACGGTAGTGAAAATAGCTAGCCCTGGCCAAACAGCCAGCATCGGCGCTTCGTAAATAAGTTCCTGGGCGTTGGTCAGCATATTGCCCCAGCTTGGAATTGGCGGCTGAATGCCAAGCCCAAGGAAACTCAACACCGATTCTAGCAAAATGATGTTCCCCACAGAAAGCGTGGTAGCAACCAAAATGGGTGAAATTGAATTAGGCAAGATGTGCCGAAACATAATACGACTATGGCTCGCGCCCTGGGAGATTGAAGCAAGCACGAAGTCGCGCTGACGCAGGCTAAGTGCGGTCCCTCTTACTAAACGGGCGACAGTAGTCCATCCTACCAGCGCGATGATCAATATGATTCGGTAAAGGCTGAGTTCCGGAGCATGTGCCAGTACTGGTTCTATACCTAATTTGGTCAAGTCAACGGCTGCCAATATAATTAGCAATGGTAAAAGCGGTAAAGCGATCACAGTATCTGTGATTCGCATCAGCGCAGCGTCGATCCACCCTCCAAAATAGCCTGCTGGTATACCGATTGCGATTCCAAAAATGGCAGCGAGGACAGCAGTGGTGAACCCAACGAGCAACGAAACACGACCGCCGTGGAGCATGCGTAAGAACACATCTCTGCCCAGTTCATCAGTCCCTAGCAGGTGACTTGGAGAGGAACTTGCAAATCGGTTGAGAAGATCAACAGATGAGGAGTTGTGGCCACTTAGGTATTCAACTGTAGGTGCAGCAAAAGCCAAAAGAACGAACGCCGATAGTACAAAACCGCTGAGTAAAGCCATGCGATGAGCGCAGAAGCGACGCCAAGTGAGCCCCCATGGAGCTGACTCATGATTTGTGCGTTCGGTGCTGAACAAGGTCAGTCCGTTCAGTTATCGGTAGCTTATACGCGGGTCGAGCCATGCGTAGGCGAGATCGGCCGCTAAGTTACTGACCAAGACCAATGCGGTTGCAAATAGTAAGCTCACAAGCGCCATGTTGTAGTCATTCCCGATGATAGAATCATAGATCAATTTTCCCATTCCTAGGTAAGAGAACATGGTCTCGGTGATCAATGCTCCAGAAAACAGAGAACCAAAGCTCAAAGCCAGCACTGTAACGACTGGAATCATTGCGTTGCGAAGCGCATGTTTGAATACAATCGTTTTTGTGCTCAAGCCTTTGGCGCGTGCAGTACGAATGTAATCGTGCCGCATTACCTCCATCATGGCAGCTCGCACATAACGTGTCAGACTACCTATCGACGCAATACTCAAAGTAATCACGGGTAAAACCATGTGGCGAGCGCTATCAATCAAACTGTTATCACCAACCGTATGCATTCCGCCTGCTGGAAACCATCCAAGCCAAACTGAAAATACAATGATCAACATAAGAGCCAACCAAAACACAGGGACAGATATGCCGCCGAGAGCCATGAAATTGATCAAATAATCTGTCCGAGAGTAAGGGTGGAGTGCCGAATATACTCCGATTGGTAGTGCTAGAATAAGTGAAAGAACGAGGCTCGCCGCCATTAGCCATGTCGTATTAGCCAACCGTGGCACCAGTATTTCGAGGGCCGGCCGATTGTGAATTCGTGAATACCCGAAATCTCCCCGGACGGCGGAAAGGAACCAGTTGGCGTAACGTTCGCTAAGTGGTTGGTCGAGGCCATACAGTGCTTTCAATCGCGCTGCGTCGGCTGAGGTCAAATTTGGGTCCGATTGTACCATGATGTCGATCGGATCCCCTGGCATCAATGCCATAATAGCATAAATTAGAAACGACATTACAATCAGAACGATAACGGACTCCGCAAGACGTTGTATGGAATATCGGGTCATTGCCGCTTCCACCATAAGCCCGATGGTTCACAAATAATTACAAAAATCATTTGATTATTTGAAATGACAAGCCGCCTGGTGATTAACGTTCCCTCCTACTGACTCGAGGACAGGCTCGATTTCCTTGCAAATGGTTTGCGCTTTTGGGCAGAGTGGGTGAAATGGGCATCCACGGGGTGGGGAAGTCGGGTCCGGAGAGCTTCCGACAAGTACCTTCCTGGACTGGCGTTTTCCCGCACCTGGTTTCGGTACAGCAGCCCGTAATGCTTGGCTGTAAGGGTGGTGTGGTTCTCTCAGCAGGACGTCGCGGTTTGCTATCTCGACTATTCGTCCCAAATACATGACCGCGACCCTATCAGCAATAAAGTTAACTACTGCCAGGTCATGGGTAATAAATAGTAATGCTAATCCTCTTTGTTCACGCAAATCCGCAAATAGGTTCAGAACCTGACTTTGAATTGAAACGTCGAGTGCTGAAACTGGTTCATCTGCGATAATCAAGTCTGGTTCCAGAACTAGGGTGCGGGCAATTGCTATCCGTTGTCGTTCACCGCCCGAGAATTCATGAGGGTATCGATTTGAGAATTGGCGGGAAAGGCCAACAGCATCCATTGCTTCTGCGACCCGTTCCCGACAAAATGCTCGATTGCCCAGCTGGTGGATTTGCATTGGTTCTTCGATGATGGAGGCTGCTTGCATACGTGGATTGAGTGACGAATTCGGGTCCTGAAACACCATTTGAACAGATTTACGAAAAGGGTGTAGTCCTATGCCACGCGTTTCTGTTACGTCGATGCCACGAAAAAGTACCGACCCCTCTGTTGGTTGATAAAGGCGGATTGCACATCGTCCCAAGGTTGTTTTTCCGCAACCGCTTTCGCCGACAAGCGCTAACGTTTCGCCCAGGTTTATGGAAAGATTGACTTTATTTACTGCATGAACCACTCGTGTTGGTCTATTCAATCTTCGCCGTGGTAATCGGAAGCGCTTTACTATTTGGCGTAGTTCTAAAATGGGTGTTTCATTTAGTGGCATTATGATTGTACTTTCGGGCATGCTACCCAATGGCCGGTCTCGACTTGGTCAAAAGTGGGTTCTTGTTCTGCGCATTCGGGTTCGGCTATAGAACAGCGATCGTGGAACGGACATCCGCTGGGTAAATTATTGACGTTTGGTATTTGACCGGGAATTGTAGGCAAACGCCGCCGGTAACCTCCCAAACGTGGCACTGTAGCAAGTAGACCTTTAGTGTATGGATGCCGTGGATTGTCGAAAAGCGCTGTCGCTGATGCGCGTTCAACGGCGCGACCGCCATATAGAACCAGCACTTCATCGGCGATCTCCGAGATTACCCCCAAGTCATGGCTGATAAATTGGATCGCCATTTTGAACTGGCTCTGAATTTCCAAAAAAAGCTCTAAAATTTGTGATTGCACGGTGACATCTAAAGCAGTGGTCGGTTCATCGGCAATTAACAATGTTGGTTCTCCGGCAAGCGCCATGGCAATCATTGCGCGCTGGCGTAGCCCTCCCGATAATTGATGTGGATAGTCGTGCACGCGCTTGCTGGGTGCGGGCACACATACAAGATCCAGTAGTTCAATCGCACGTGATCGTGCAGCGCTTTGCGATAGATTCTGGTGAACGACTACTACCTCGGAAATTTGATCACCAATAGTGTAAACTGGATTCAGTGCTGTCATTGGCTCCTGAAAGACCATTGCGATCCTTGCACCTCGTATCTTTGCGAGTTCGTTTTGGGTAAGTGAGCTAAGCTCCTGGCCCTCGAACCATATCTCTCCACCGGAAATTTTCCCTGGAGGATCGAGCAGGCCGAGTATGGCGAGCGCAGTGATGGTTTTGCCACATCCACTCTCTCCTACGACACCTAGTGTACGACCATGTTCTAACTGGTACGACAGTCGGTGAACGGCCGGTATGGTGTCTTTTTGGTTTGAAAATCGAATTTCGAGATCACGTACATCCAAAAGGGGACGGTCGTTTGCGGTATTACTCCGTGGGGTTGGATCTTTAAGGGTAGTGCGTTGAGAGTCCATTTAGCGTCATGCCCGTGGGTGTTTAATTTGGTGTCTGTTCATTATTTTGGGGGAACCTCTCAGTTAGGTCGAGTGTCCAGACAAAACAACGTCTGACGCATATATCCTTACTGTGCTTTAACGATACGCTTTCCGCCACCTAATAGTGGGGTTGGTCATAGTATCCTCCGATTAGGTACGCCACTCCATTTTATAAGCTTGCTTATAAAATCGATGTCTTTTATAAGCTTGCTTATAAAATAGCCAGCGGAAATTGCCGATGTTAACTCCAGCGGAGTTGAAACGCAGCTTTGGATTTCTTATGCACGACGTTTCACGCCTTTTGCGTAAGAGGTTTGATCATCACGCTAGCGCTATTGGGCTGACACGCGCTCAATGGCGCGTGTTGGCGCATTTGTCTCGAAACGAGGGCATCAAACAGGCAGGTCTTGCCGAGATTCTCGAGATCAAACCGATCACGTTAGCCCGCCTTTTAGACAGGTTAAGTGCCAATGGTTGGGTTGAACGTCGTTCAGATCCAAACGATAAGCGGGCAAGACTGTTGTTCCTGACCAACAAGGCACGGCCAATCCTCGTGGAATTACGCTCGGTGGCGCTCTCCGTTCGGGAAGAGGCATTGTCTGGTCTGGACGCCGCCGAACAGGATCGACTGATAGACCAGTTGCGCGTGGTCAAAGAAAATTTAGTGTCGGCCGACAAGAGAGCAGATCGGGATTTGGCTGTCGATTCAAAGATAAAATTTTAAATAGACCATGGCTGAGTCTAATCCGTCTCCAACCGGTCCAGGCCTGCTACGACGTTTGATCCGATTTCTCTTTCGCGTCTGCCTACTTATTTTGGGGCCGCTCGCGGTGGCTAGTGTGGGTGGCTACTTTTATGCTACCGGCGGCCGGTTTGTGACGACCGACAACGCTTACATAAAAGCCGACAAGATTTTTGTCAGTGCTGAGGTATCGGGCCCCTTAACTGAAGTTGCGGTCAGCGAAAACACACCGGTAGTACATGGGCAAGCTTTGATTCGGATTGATGACATGCCTTTCCGCATCGCTGTTTCGCGTGCGGAGGCGCGACTTGGCGTGGTACGAAGAACTATTGAGTCTACGCGCGCGCATTATCGTGAGGTGTTGGCTGTTAAGCAAGCGGCGGAAGAAAAAGTGGCCTATTTCCAACGAGAGTTTGGGCGTCGTGAGGAACTGCAGGCAAGAGGTGTTAGCTCTGAGGCGGCACTTGATCAAGCCCGTCATGATCTTGATCTTGCACGGCAAGCGGTTCGACAAAGCATCGAGAAAATTGCGCAAATATCGGCCTATCTTGGTGGTGATTCCGATAGGTCTGTAGAAAAGCACCCGGAGTATCTGGAAGCTCTTGCCGAGTTGAAGAGGGCAGCTTTTGAGATAAGCCGTACTGTGATTGAGGCTCCAACAGACGGTGTGGTCACTAGCATAGGTTTGCAACCCGGAGAATATGTCACCGCCGGAGAACCTTTGTTTGGGATTGTTGTAAGTGGAGAAGTCTGGGTCGATGCCAACCTAAAGGAAACCAAGCTGACACACGTTACGGTAGGTCAAACAGCAACGATTCGGGTTGACGCGTATCCGAAAATTTCGTGGCGCGCTCTGGTAGCAAGCATCGGCGCAGCGACTGGGTCGGAGTTCTCAGTGCTGCCCCCGCAGAACGCCACGGGGAATTGGGTGAAAATCGTGCAGCGAGTGCCGGTGCGGTTGATGTTGCTGGACTACTCAGGAGAGCCGCCTCTTCGAGCCGGCATGAGTGTTGTCGTCTCTATTGATACAGAGCAACAACGCGAATTGCCTGAGTTTCTGGCAAGCGCCTTGGCTCATTTTGGCTTAGATCAACCGTGGCGCTAATGTGCCAAAATACAGTGCTCTCATCCCGTATAAGCCTTAGAACGCCATCAAGAAAAGTTTGTAGGCACTTATTATTTTACAGAGACGGCGCTCTATCGTGGATAGCGCGCTAGGGGTCATTTCTCCATCGGGTTTCAAGTTACGTCGCGGCTGGGTTTTGGCCGCGGTGATGCTGGCTTCATTGATGCAGGTGATTGATGTCACCATAGCAGCGACTGCTATTCCGAATATGCAGGGGAATCTTTCGGCGAGCCCAGATCAGATTTCCTGGGTGTTAACTTCCTATATTATTTCCACCGCGATCATGACCCCTGCGGTGGGATGGTTGTCTGCACGGATCGGTCGGCGTCGATTATTTATGATATCCCTTGCCGGTTTCACCGTTGCATCGCTTGCATGTGGACAGGCTTCTTCTCTCGAGGAGCTAGTAATGTGGCGATTATTTCAGGGTGCGCTTGGTGCACCAATGATGCCTTTGTCGCAGGCCATCCTGCTAGATGTATTTCCGCGTCAGAGGCACGGTTTCGCAATGGGGATTTGGTCAGTTGGTTTGATGATTGGACCTATTATAGGGCCAGCACTTGGTGGCTACATTACCGAGGTTTATGGCTGGCCCTGGATCTTCTATATAAACCTTCCGCTCGGAGTCGTCGCACTGCTCGGCATTAGGGCATTCGTTCCGGAGTCTGAACGACAGCCCCGACCGTTTGACTTTCTCAGCTTTTCTGCTCTCGGCCTCGGTGTTGGATCGTTCCAGGTAATGCTTGACCGTGGTGAATTGCTTGACTGGTTTTCATCCCTAGAAATTATGGTCGAGGCGGGAATTGCTGCGGCCTGTTTTTATGTTTTTATTGTGAGTGCCCTAACCGCCAAACACCCGCTCGTCGATTTAAGGTTATTTAGGGACCGGAATTTTGCGGTTGGAATTTGGTTTGTTTTTATGTTTGGCCTGCTGCTGTTGACCGGGATTGCGTTAATGCCGCTGTTTCTGCAGAACCTACTCGATTATCCCGTGATAGTTAGCGGCAATGTATTAGTGCCTCGTGGGTTTGGGGCGATGGCTGCAATGGTCGTGACAGCGCGGTTTTTGGATCGCATTGACGGCAGGTGGTTGATGGGAATTGGGTTGATTCTATTGGCCTATGCCATGTGGGCACATTCGCATTTCACAGCCGATGTAAGTGTTTTTACAATTAGTTGGGTTGGTGTAGTTCAGGGATTTGGGTTGGGCTTAGTCTTTGTTCCGATAAATACGCTTACATTCGTGACTTTGTCGCCCGAACACCGGACAGAAGCGGCAGGTATGTTCAATCTGGTCCGCAACGCAGGAGCTAGCATCGGTGTGTCCATCGTTATTGGGCAATTAATTCGAAACACTCAAATCAGCCATGAGGAACTCGTGGGGTACATTACGCCATTCAATGAGATGATCCGTGCTCCATTTCTTCCTGAAGTGTGGCGTTTGTCTGATGTGGCTGGTTTGCTTGCACTGAACAATGAAATCACCAGACAGGCAAGTACCATTGCCTTCCAAAACGACTTTAAGTTGTTAATGTTCCTTGCACTGTTGAATATTCCAATATTATTCTTTTTTCGCCTTCCGAAAAAGGATTTGAAAACTACGAATACAGCAACAGCGGAATAATTTCTGACGCCGCTACACGGGAGCTGCAGTTATTCTTTTTCCGCAGTCCATTCTTCTACCCAAGTGGTGGTAGTTGACATGTGTCCAGTTGGCCGTACCCCCTTAAGCCATTTGGGGAAAAAATATGCTTCAGCACGAAAAAACAAGGGCAGCGCCGGGAGGTCCGTCGCGTATAGTTGTTGCAATTCAGCCCACAGTGGCAAGCGTTTGTTGGGGTCCAGTTCAATCTCTATGGCGTCGATAAGATCGTCCATACGTGGATTGGCGTAACCTGGATAATTCTGTCCTGACCAACCATTACTGGCGCTAGGAATATTGTCAGAGCGCAAGGTGGTAAGGGGGAGTGATTCTGGAGCACTCAGCCACGCATACATCGATAGCCCTTGATTGGCACGCTTCGTCATAGTCTCACCGAAAAATACACGCGCCGGTTCATTGCGGATAAGGACCTCAATTCCAACTGCACGCCATTGGCTTTGCAGTACCTGTTGCACCAACTCACGGGATTTGTTGCCTGCCGTGGTCATTAGCGTGAATGATAAGCGATCGCCAGCTGAGTTGTGGCGTATACCATTGTGCATAATCGACCAGCCCGCGCTGTCTAGTAAATCCGCTGCCTTATCTGGCGCAAAGGTATAGATACCAACTTTTTCGCTGTATATCTGGTCTAGCGGACTGACGTTCGAGTGTGCGACTGGTTGTTGACCACCGAACAATTGTTCGACTAGCTGATTGCGATCGAGCGCATAGAGTAATGCTTGACGAACGCGTCGATCTGCAAATATCGGGTTATCGAGATTAAAATCCAGATGCTCGTAAATCAGACCAGCTTTGTAAATAACATTGTAGTTGTCACCTTTCCGACGTTCAAAGGACAATGCCTGTTCGATTGTAAAACCCAGTTCACCGGCGACATAGTCGATTGCACCTGACAGCAAGTTTGCCTCTAGCGCCGCAGTATTTTCAATCACACGAATTACGATTCGTTGAAAATGGGGTGAAGGACCATACCAGTGAAGATTTGGCTCGAGCACCACTTCCGCACCCGACTCGATATCAACAATCTGGTACGGGCCAAAATATAAGCCAGGATTGGTTGGATCGGTGTCGTACGTGGTGCGATATCGGTACTCTGATGGTTGTTTGAATGCCGAGCGTTCTAGGTGTGACGGTAAGACATAGAAGTTGTTGAGTGAATTATAGTTGTATGACAAACGGTCACTGTGCAAGGTAAAGGTCTTATCGTCGACAACGTCGATGGTTAGGATTCGTTTATAACCTTCAAGACCAGCAAACCCTGCTTGTTCATGTCGGCCTGCCTCCCAAGTGAACAAAACGTCAGCGGTAGTCACGGGCGTTCCGTCTCCCCAGGTGGCGTCACGGTGGATGGTATACGTTGCAGCAACTCCAGTGCGGCCATCGGGGAGAGTTTCGGGCTCCGCAAGTCCATTCTCGATAGTCGGCAATGCAGTACAAAGAAGACACACTAAATTCCAATCTTGGTCGTAGGTGGTGATTGGCCTTAGTGCCATGTTTAGCACATAGGATTTTGCCAACATGGAGTTGATGTTTGGATTCAAAGTGGCCGGAAACTGAGTGATGCCAATGACCAGTTGGTCTCGCGCCCACACTTTGTCAGTAAAATTGCACCCGGCGATAAAGATCGCTAAGAAAATCAGGGTGATCAGTTTTTTCTTGCTCATCTTCTGCATGGTTGCCAAATGTCTTGGCTGTCCTCAATTGTTTTTCTCAATTGCGCGGCTTAAAAAATCCAGTCGATCCTGGCCCCAAAATAATTCATCCTCATATATCCATGTGGGAGTTCCAAATACGTTTCTGGAGATTGCTTCCTGAGTGTTCTTCTCTAACTCTTCCAGCACAACGGCATTTTCAATTTGATCGAACAAGGCGATACCATCTAGGTCCTGTTCATTGGCGATTGTTATAATGGTGTCGGGATCTGCAATATCACGCTCTTCAACCCAGACAGCAGTCATGTATGCGTTCGCAAGATCCATTACGTTGGCACCGTTTTGTAAAGCGCTGATCACCATGCGTGCTGCCGGGCTCGGGTTGACCGGAAAGAACTTCGGTTCAAGATGTAGTTTCATGTCGAGGAAAGAGCGCCATCTGGCCAAATCTGTAAGGCGATTTGCTTGGATTTGTGGCGCCCGTTCCTTGACTGGTTTTGTTCCTGTGAGACCGAAAACGCGGGCAACGTCGAATGGCTTCCATTTCACGTCGAGATTGTTGCGCCGAACAAGTTCTCGAAAACGAGGTCCTGCAAGATAAGTCCATGGTGATGGTAAAGCGAAATAAAAATCAATGATTTTGGCCATTCGCAATCCTTTTCTTTGGCTGAGGTGAAACAGATCTAACGCGTATTTCGTGTGGAAAAACTTTCACATGTAAATTCATTTTAAGGAAAATAGCGTTAGTAAAGTCTCAATAGTTTGAAGAACTCTGTTGAGTTTCAGGTCAAATCGGATCGGTAAACTTTAGCATGATAAGTAACAGTGTTAGGTCCATCAAGGTGTGGGAGTTGACGTTTTTTAAGTTAAGGATGACTCATTGATCAGCGTCTATATCCGCCTAATGCTTGCAGCCGGGATGTAAATTTAACTCAAGTTATTGGGGTGTGTATGCGGTGCGACTTGGCAAGTGTGAAAATTCTATCTGTCAATCGATAAAGGCTGTTTAAATTATGGTTGGTACCCACTGGTGCTTCACGAAGTGGAATATCATTCTCGTGCCGTAGCTGCCAAGGAGGGGAACCGGTTAGATTAATCGTGAGACAATGACTAGGGAAGGCTACCTTTAGTTATCAAGAACGTATTAACGTTCGTGGGGGGAATGCCGATAGGGTTCCGTTGCCTTTTAAATAGGTTCCCCCAGTTGGCGGTTGAGTTTGCGAATCCGCTCTGCGGCATTGGGCATGGCCGGATATATCTCGAGTGCTCGTTCGAAAGCTTGTAGCGCGTCTAAAGGGCGTTCCTGTGATTCGCGGATCATTGCAAGACCGGACAGGGCACCAAAATGGCGAGGTTCGAGCGCTAGGGTTCGATTAATGTCTTCCACAGATTTTTCGAAGTCACCCATCAACCAATACAGCGTCGCGCGCTTGTTCCAACCTTCCGCGAAATTGGGTGCACCTTTAACGATCGAGCTAAATGCAATTAATGCGCCCTCGTAATTGCCGCCCCCCATGGCCTTAACTCCATCCACCATCAGTTGGTCTACAGATTCGTCTCCGGACTCGCGCCATATCTTCCAAATAAACTTCTCTATAGTTCTCGCTTTTTGCCCCGAGTCCGTTATTTGCAGTTGAGAGAACAAAGAATCAAGGCGGGTATCGTTCTGGTTAGCCCAGCCTGTTTTCCCCCAACTAGGCGCCATCGTGATCAATAGTGTCAATAAACCTAAGCGTAATACTGGCATGCGCTGATTATGACTCCCTTCGGCGAAAGGGCCAAGTTGCATATAGCGGTGAGGAGTCAGAAAGAGTGTCCCATCGGCTCAGGTTTCGGGCCGCCGGTGGCCCAATCCAATAGTTGGACCGTGTGGACAATTGGAATAACGGTGCCGGAGGCGAGTTGAGTAATGCAGCCAATGTTGCCAGCCGCGATCACGTCCGGTTCGGTAGTCTCGATATTCGCGAGCTTGCGATCGCGTAGCTTGTTGGCAAGTGTGGGTTGAAGTAAATTGTAGGTTCCGGCCGAGCCACAGCAAAGGTGTCCTTCCGGTATTTCTAGGACCTCAAAGCCACAATCTTTTAACAGTGTTTTGGGGACTTCGTGCACCTGCTGTCCGTGCTGAAGAGAGCAAGCTGAGTGATAGGCTACCGAAAGCTTTGAAGGTGCGACGCCGGAAACGCCGATCTTGGCGAGGAATTCGCTAATATCGACAACTCGATCAGAAATCGTAGCGGCGCGATCGGACCATATTTTATCGTCACGAAAAATGTGGCCATAATTTTGCAACATTGTGCCACACCCGGATGTGTTGGTAACGATTGCGTCAAGCCCGACGTCTTCTAGTTCTCTGGTCCAAGCCGCAATATTAGCTTTAGCCTTGGTCGCTGCTGACAGATTTTTCCCCATATGGTGGGTGAGTGCACCGCAGCAGCCGGTGCCAGGCGAGATCACTACCTCACATCCATGCCGGGTGAGCAGCCGTATCGTAGATTCATTGATTCCCGGGTCGAGTACTCGTTGGGCGCACCCCGCAAGCAAAGCCACTCTATGTGTCGGCGCTCCATTGGTTCGTTTGATTCCAGGTTCATCCGCGCGGGAACGCTTCGGTAGGTGCCTCGGCGCAAACGCTATTAGGTTCGAGAGCTTACGGGGCATTAGAGATAGGAAGTGTCGACTGAATTGGGCACTAATCAGCGCCAGGCGGAATAACCTTGGGTTCGGCAGAATCCAGGCCAGTAGCGCGCGTAAGGCTCGATCGGTGAACGGTCGTTGGAAAGTATTTTCGATATGTTCTCGAGCTTGATCGACGAGGTGCATGTAGTTTACCCCTGATGGGCAGGTAGTCATGCAAGCAAGGCACGAAAGGCAACGATCTATATGTTTAACAACCTTTGCCGAAGCTGGTTTGGCGCTTTCGAGCATGTCCTTTATTAAATAAATACGGCCACGCGGGCTGTCGAGTTCGTCGCCGAGTAGCACATATGTTGGGCAAGTGGCGGTACAAAATCCACAGTGGACGCATTTACGTAAAATATTGTCGGCGTGCCGGATGTCAGGGTCGGTGAGTTGGGCAATGGTAAAGTTGGTTTGCATCGGCGAACCCTTGTAGCGCTTACATGCCGGCGTAGAGTCGGCCTGGATTGAAAATTCCCTTTGGATCAAAACTTTGTTTGACCCTGGCACTTAATTTATAAAGTGCTGCTGGCAACGGCTCAAAAACAGAGGTGACGGTGCGCACGTTCGCCTCGGCACGAATTAAGGTTGCCTGGCCACCAGCTGAAGCCACGGAATCGCGGACTAAGTTGTTGGATGTGACATCTGACTGCGGGGTCGCCAGCCAGATCAGTCCACCTGCCCAATCGTAATACCACTCCGCATTGCATTTGGATCCGATTGCGGCAGTCACGATGGCAGCTTCGATGGGGGCAACCGCTATGCGCCACACTGTAAGTTCCCGCCGTGTAACGAACGGCGTGACATTTGCTACCTCCTTCCAAAACGTTGCTGATCTCTGGCCATGCAGCTCTTCGACTTCTCCCAACTTGGAAAAATCTCCACGGAGCTTCTCGCATCGGAAAATTGTGGAGGGCGTTGGGCCTTCAACACGTACTGCGGTTGCCGCGCACCCAGCGTTAGAGACAAGATCGACTGATGAGCGGGCGGCGATGTTCGCAGGTAAATGCGCTAAGGCGGTTGGTTCGTGTACACTCGCCATAACATCAGATAAAGTTGAGATTGCGCTGTTTTCTTCAAGCCCAAACAATAATACGGTGCGAGTTTTTTCGGCGCGCGGTAAAACCTTGACCGTGACTTCGGTCAGAAGAGCCAAGGTGCCGTACGAACCGGCGATTAACTTGCAGAGATCATATCCCGTTACATTTTTCACCACCTTACCGCCAGCTTTAAAAGCTTCGGCACGGCCGTTGATAGCACGCATTCCAAGAAAATGGTCACGCGCGGCTCCCACCCGAACCCGTCTAGGCCCTGATAAATTGCATGCGATCGTCCCACCTAATGTGGCTATGTTAGGGGCCGTGCCGAGGAGTGGGGCAAGATCGGGTGGCTCGAAGGCAAGTTCTTGGTTCTGTTCGCGCAGGCAGGCATCGATTTCGGCAAGTGAAGTTCCAGGTCGTGCGGTAAGAACTAATTCTGATGGCTCATAATCAAGGACACCGGTGAGTTTGCATAAGTCCATGGTAGTGTCTAAATTGGCGGGGCGGCCCAGTGCAGTTTTTGAACCAGCCCCCAGTACGGCCATGGGTTTATTTTCCGATGCCGCCCAGGCGACAGCCTCGCGGACTTGCGTATCATCGGTGGGTCGAAGCAAGGACTCCATTCGACGTTGATCAGAACCGTGGTAACTCTGGAAATGGAACTCGGCCATGGTGAATATGCATGCGGCCTAGTTCGGCGCAACGGTGCAGGGTGGGGAACACTTTACCCGGGTTTAAAAGGCCTTCCGTGTCAAATGCACATTTAACACGTTGTTGCTGATTCAAATCTTGTTCGTTAAACATAGTGCCCATCAAATCACGTTTTTCAACTCCGACGCCGTGTTCTCCGGTAAGCACACCGCCAACCTCGACACACAACTTCAAAATGTCAGCACCAAATTTCTCGGCTCGTTCTAACTCATCAGGTTTGTTGGCATCGTAAAGAATAAGGGGGTGCAGGTTTCCATCGCCGGCGTGAAATACGTTCGCAACCCTGAGGTTGTATTTATCGGAGAGATCAGTCACGCGTGCCAGAACCTCAGTCAGGCGGCCACGAGGGATGGTGCCGTCCATGCAATAGTAGTCCGGTGAAATTCGCCCGATGGCTGGAAAAGCCGCCTTGCGTCCAGCCCAAAATTTGAGCCTTTCGCCCTCATTTTTGCTTGCCCGAATATTGACGGCGCCACATGATGTGGCAATTTCCTCGACCCTTTGAAGCAGGTGATCAACCTCGGCCTTTGGGCCGTCCAGTTCAACTATTAACAACGCTTCAACATCCAAAGGGTAACCGGCGTCGGAATAATCTTCCGCCGCATGTATCGCGGCCTTGTCCATCATTTCCATGCCGGATGGAATAACGCCGGCGGAGATGATCTCCACGACACATTTGCCACCAGCCTCTACAGTTGAAAAGCCTACTAGCAGTGCACGTGCCGACGCAGGCCTTGGTAAAATCCTGACTGTTACTTCAGTTATGACCCCAAGCAAACCTTCTGAGCCTGCAATTAGGCCTAGAAGGTCGTAACCTGCAGATTCCATGTGTTTGCCGCCAAGCCGTATAATCTCACCATCAATCAGCACCATCTCAAGGCCAAGAATATTATTGGTAGTTACACCGTATTTCAGGCAATGAACGCCCCCCGAATTTTCCGCCACGTTACCGCCAATGGTGCAGGCAATCTGGCTGGATGGGTCGGGGGCATAATAGAAACCTTTAGCTTCGACTGCCTGGGTGATTGCTAGGTTTGTTACCCCGGTTTGCACGGTCGCAGTGCGGTTTCCATAATCGATATCGAGAATTCGGTTAAATTTTGCAAGGCCCACAGTCACGCCATCGGCTAATGGCAGAGCACCGCCGGACAACCCGGTTCCGGCACCACGCGGCACCACTTTGACCCCTTCTGAGGTGCAGATTTTGAGAATTTTTGCAACTTGGGCCGTTGTATCAGGTAGTACGACAATCATTGGCAATTGGTGGTAGGCGGTTAACCCGTCAGTCTCGTAGACCTTAAGTTCGTCGTGGTCGTTGATAACGCTTTCTTCTGAAAGAAACTTGCGAAAGCGACCGACTAGACTGGATCGCTTTGCGATCACTCCTTCGTCAGTCTCGGGCATTTTCATGGCGGGATGTCCCTCGGAGTGCATTCCTGCTACAGCAATTTGAGCACGCGGTACTCTAAATCGTATTTTCGTAATATATTTTGGCTTTCGCCAACGTCACATGGAATGATTGTGGAGGCGCTTAGCGTAGCCGTCAATGCGCGGCTTCTCATGTAAAGCGTAGAGGTTATCCCTGACGGGCCTTGAACCGCGGATTGGTTTTATTAATTACTAGCACTTTGCCCTTCCGGCGGACAATTTTACAATCCCTATGGCGATTCTTCGCGGAGCGCAGGGATTTTAGCACTTTCATTGGTACTCTTTCTGCACGTCGGATAAAAGTGTTTCTGCCGCTTTGTAGTGGGCGCGGACCATAGCAGGAGTGTCCACCTTGTCAATGTTGCTGTCCCGACTTTCGCGCTTGTATTTTACACTTTTAGATACCTGAACTAAGCCTTTCTAAGGCACTCGGTTGTGAGGATAAATTTCAGGCTCCCAGCACATAATTAGTATCGACCTTTGTTAGTGGTTATTTTTTGCTGCTTCCATCAGAATGATGATTCCATAATTGCGACAATGACAACGGTTTGGTACCGTCAAGACTCCAAATTCGTAGCCGAGACTATACCGATGCGAAGATGCTGTAGGTTAAACTGTGTATTACAACCAATTATAATAAATCTTAAGATCTAAAATCGTGAATAATTTTGACGTTTATATTCAAGATCAAAATAACGTATCGCGTCATATACTACTTTTACTGCTTTCCGCTTTCTTAATAACATTCGGTGTGTGGGCGTATTTCAGTCCTCTTGATATTACGTCAGAAGCCCTCGGCGTTGTCGTTCCATCGAAAAATATACAAAAAATTCAGCACTTAGAGGGTGGAATCATTGAAAGTGTGGATGTGAGTGAAGGGGATATCGTATCCAAGGGACAGGCGCTTGTGAGCCTAGAGGGAACCGCATCCATTTCGGATTTAGAACAACTGAGAGTCAGAATGGCATCTTTGCGAGCAGATTTGGTTCGACTTAAAGGCGAATTAAATGACACCGATCAATTGAAATTCGAAAAGGATTTGGAAGAAGACCATTTAGATATAATTGAGTCCGCCAAGGAAATGTTCAAGGCTAATAAACGCCATATCAATAACCTAGTCTCCGCGCAAAAACAGAGTCTTGAACAGAGGAAAGAAGAGATTCGGCAAATACAAGCTCGGATAAAGAAAAATCAAGAAAATTTAATTTTACTTAGAGAACAAATTTCAATAAGTGATGATTTACTCCGAAGTAATCTTACCAACAAAATGCTGCATTTGAATTTTTTGAAGGAAGAATCAGAATTAGACGGACAACTGAATGAAGATGAAGCTGCTTTAAAAAGGGTGGAAGCAGCAGCGATCGAAGCGGAAATTCGCATATCGACCATAAAAGATAATTATGTGTCGGAAACGAGACAGGAGTTTGGAGAGAAGATTTCCTTTCTGGAGGAATTGCGCCAAAGGGAAGAAAAACTAAAAGATAATTTAAAACGCACAGTGCTCAGGGC